>WFRC01000206.1 GCA_015486685.1 Caldifarciminota bacterium | reverse complement strand
GGGCAGATGTAATGATAATATCACAATCTGAAGAGTTTAATGCCCTTTTTAACGAATGAAGCCAGAAGATTTTATTATCAGGGAATGATATAAAATCTTTTCTGGTTCCTGTCCCCTGTTTGATACCAACCTTAGAAAAAAGATTCAAGGGTTCAAAATACTTAATCCTCTTTACAGCACAAGGGCAATCTTCAATAAGAGAATTATCATAAGCATTATAGCCAATCCTTTCAGGGGTAAATATCTTAATATCCCAGCCAAATTTACTGAGATAAAATGGGATTTTGACCATCCTTTGCACAGCCGCCATCCCCATCGGCGGGAAATAATATGTAACCCAGCAAATAGGTATATCTTTATGCATTGTCCAACCTAACATCCCCAATAATCACTTCACCCTTTATCCCTAACAAATCAAATTTCTCCATTTAATTTGGCGTTACTTTATACTGTTTCACTTAAATCCTATTTAAATTTTTCAAAATATTTATCAATCTCCGGTCGCAATGCAATTCCTGCTCTTTCAAAACAATCCAACAATTCAAAAAGATATGCCCTCTATTTCCCTCTTTTTTGTTTAGATATTGCGCATATCTACTGTGGAAAACCTTCATAAAAAGAGATACAAATTCAAAAGGGTCTTGAATTAAAAGGTGAATATGGTTTGGCATAAGGCAATATGCTAAAATCTTTATTCTGTATTGCTCTGCATATTGTCCCAGCAATTCAATATACCTTTTATAATCATTATCTCTAATGAAGATACCACTCCCTTTATTCCCTCTATTCATTATATGGTAATATGCATTAGGATAAGTAAACCTGAATATTCTTGCCATACCATTATATAATATTAATTAATTCCTATGTCAAGAAAAATGTGAAAATGTGAAGCATCGTTCCCGGAAAACCCCAAATATTTCACTACCTTCAGGTATATACTTCATTCAATTCACAGCAGGAGAATATAGACGAATAAACAGAGTAGCGATTGTAAAGCAAAATGTTGGTGGGAATATTACCCTTTTAACCTTCCCCTAATGCTTTCTTAACAGATTGAAGTAATTCTGTTATATCATAGGGTTTCTGTAAAAACTTAAACCCTTTTTTATATATAGTAGACCACTGTAATTTCCTACCAGCATATCCACTACTTAACAGAACCCGCAGTTCAGGATTAATTGAGAGGAATTCGTTTACCAACTGAATACCGTTTTTATCAGAAAGCACGACATCAGAAAAAATAAGGTCAAATTGCCCCTTTTCTCTTTCAAAAATATCCATTGCTTCTTCACCTGTTGCAGATTCAAATATGACATAACCGTATGCGATAAGAACCTTTGTTACTAATTCGCGGATTAGTTTTTCATCTTCCACCAGTAAAATCCGTTCGCCTCTTCCCTGAATTTCCTGTAGAGGAATTTCCTCTTCGGTTTTGCTTTCTGCTTTTATGGGAACTGCTGGAAAGTATACCTCAAAAATTGAGCCGTATCCACTTTTACTATGAACATTTACCCAGCCCTGGTGCTGTTTAGCAATACCGTAAACGACAGATAAACCAAGTCCTGTCCCCTCTCCAGTTTGTTTGGTGGTAAAAAATGGTTCAAATATATGCTGAATAGTTTGCTTATCCATACCAATTCCCGTATCTTTAACTGAAAGACAGACAAATTTACCAGGTCTTGATTCAGGAATAGTTTTACAATCTTCCTCTGTTATTTCTATATTTCTGGTGCTAATTATTAATTGTCCGCCCTTTGGCATAGCATCCCTGACGTTAACTGCAAAATTCATAATTATCTGCTCAATGCTGCCTGCATCAGCTTGTACTGTCCAGAGGACAGATGCTAAATTAGTGTTAATGCTAATATCTTCAGGAATAAGTCTCTTCAGCATTTTTATCATACCATTAATTGTTTCGTTAATATTGAGAGGAGTGAATGAGATTGGTTGTTTGCGGCTGAAAAGAAGTAAACGACGGGTAAGGGTGGAGGCACGGATAGCCGCAAGATGTACCTGTTTCAAATCTCTGTACAAAGGGGTCTCCTTATCAACCTCTATCATTGCTAAGTTGATATATCCCTGGATAATGGTTAGAAGATTATTGAAATCGTGTGCTATTCCTCCAGCCAATATCCCAAGTGCTTCCATTTTCTGGGCGTGGAGAAGTTCTTCTTCAACCCGTTTACGCTCAGATATTTCCTTTTTCAATTCCAACATCTTCTTTTCCAGTTTTTTCACCAAACGAACACTGTAAAGTTTAAATGTTTCTTTTTCTTCTAAAACTTTGCTCTTCTGTTTTATCTTTCCTTCCGCTACCTCTTTAATTATTCCCTTTATAATTTTTATGAACTCAACGGGGTCAAGGGGTTTCCGTATATAACTATCAGCACCGACTTTTAAGGCAAGTTCTTTATCTTTTTCATCAGTATATGTGGCGGTATAGAAGACAAAAGGTATATTCATAAGTTTTTCGTCTTGCTGACATTCTCTACAAAGTTGAAACCCATCCATAACAGGCATTAAGATATCAGAGATGATTAAATTAAAACTTTCTTTCTTTAGTTTTTCAAGGGCTTCTCTTCCATTTTTGGTGGATACAACATCGTATCCACTATTCTTCAGCAGGGTTTCAAGCATATAGAGGTCTTCCTCTTTATCATCAGCAATAAGTATTTTCATAATTTACCCCCTATTTTTGTTTCGCAAACAATTAAAATTGCACATCCGTATAATCGTATCACCATATCATCGTATGACCGTTCTTAACGCCTTACGCCTTACGGTCTTCTTTTCTCGTTTATCTCGTTGATTTGTTTATTGTTTACAACAAATAACGCCGAAGGCAAATATACAGCGAAGCAAATATACGCCGCAGGCAAATGAACACTCTCTTTCATTTTCACTTCTTTTCTCAACCTCAGCCTGTCCTTTTGCCAGTATTCAATATCTTCATCCTCCATTCTTCATTCTCCATCCTTTCGCTGGCAGCTGGGAGCCCATATTTTTTTCCTTGAATTGCTGGCAGTTATTTTGTCTCATCTACTCATTCACTCATTCACCCATTTACTCATCTACTCATTTACTCTTCTTTTCTCAACCTCAACCTATTTTCCATTAACTAAGCACGAAGCACTACGCACAAGGCACTATACCTCATTCACTCTTTTACTCGGTATTATTTTATAAATACTTTTCAATCTCAGCCATAAAAGTTTCCGGATCGATAGGTTTTTCAATATATCCTGTGCAACCTGCATTTAGTGCTTTTTCTCTATCTCCTACCATAGCATAGGAAGTAAGTGCAATAATGGAAATATCATTATTTATTTCTGACTCCCTTATTAATTTTGTAGCCTCCAGACCGCTAATACCAGGAAGTTGAATGTCCATAATTATCAGGTCTGGTTTTTCTCTCATTGCAGTTTCTACACCTTTTTCTCCATTTCTGGCTTCTATTACTTCATATCTATTTTTTCTCAAAATAAAACTAATCAGATACATATTTGTTTCATTATCCTCTACTACTAAAATTCTTTTTATAATCTTATCCCTTATGTTTTTGTGGTAATGTAAATATAAATGTGCTCCCTTTTTCAAACTCACTCTCCACTCTGATATTACCGCCAAGCAGTTCAACTATCTTTTTTGAAAGGTAAAGCCCAAGTCCTGTGCCTTCCTGTTTGGTCCTATTTTTGATATATATCTGACTGAATGGCTTAAACAATTTGTCCTGGTCTTCCTTTCTTATCCCAATACCCGTATCTCTGACCGATATCTCAATCATACCATCTTTTCTTGCTGCTTTTATCTCTATCTCACCTTTATCTGTAAATTTTACAGCATTGCTTACAAGATTTATAATGACTTGTTTTACTCTCCGTTTATCGGAGACAATTAGTAGATTTTTCGGCATTTTAAGAATCAAGTTGAGACCTTTATCCTTTGCAAATAGTTCAAAAGAATCCTTTACCTCCTGCAAAAGATTTGATATATCAAATTCTTCAAATGCAACTTCTATTTTCCCTGCCTCTATTTTACTTACATCAATTATATCATTTATAAGGGCTAAAAGATGTCTGGCGCTGTTTTTTACCATCGTAAGTTGTTTCCGCTGTTCACCTGTAATTTCTCCAGCCATGCCCTGCAAAATTATTCCGGTAAAACCAATAATAGAATTTAGAGGTGTTCTTAGTTCATGGCTCATTGAGGCAATAAACATACTTTTTAACCTATCAAGGTCTTTGAGTTGCAAATTGGCTTGAGCCAACTCTTTGGTTCGCTCTGTTACTTTCAATTCTAATTCGTCTCGTGCCTTTTTCAATCCCTGTTCTGCCTGCACCCGTTCCGTAATATCTTCCTGTATTACAACGATATTAGAACGCCTTTTGCCGGCAGAAGGAATAGCAAACAGTGTTGAGTGTATATGCATAGTGCCGCGGCGAGAGGTATTATACTTTACTGTTTTCATATTTAACCTCTGGCGGTAGCGGACAACCTCTCCTGCCCATGCTCGTTCAAAATATTTCAAGAATGTTTTTTCTGCCTCTGTGGTGCTACGGTAAATATTGTAATGCCCAATAATCTGAGATGGGTTAGTTACACCAAACATCTCTAATGCTGATTGGTTGACAAATGTGACCGTTCCTTCTTCGTTACAGACCCAGACACTAAAAGGTGCATATTTAATGAGGGATTTTATAATTGATTGGGTTTCTTTTAATTCTCCTGTGCGAAGTTTAACCAATTTTTCAAGTTCATTCCGTGCTTTCCGTAAGTTTTCTTCTGTACGCTTTCGCTCTCTCAACTCGGTCTGTAAATCTAATGTCTTCTTTTGAATTTCTTTCTGTAGCTCGTCTGTGCGAATAACCATCTTTCCTGTAAGAGGACGAACTAAAAAGAACATACCCAATGTGCCAATTGATATCAAGATAACAATGATGCCAAGGATAACAACAAACTGATGATGTATGATGGCATAAAGTTCTTTTTCATCCATCTTGACCACCATTGCCCATTTGCTGTTATGAATAGGGGTATATGCGATAATATTTCTATTTTTTGATGACCGCAAAATTCCTGTTTTTTTATGAAGAGCCTTCTGAAAAGCCCATATTAAAGCAGAGTCTCTGGAGATATTTTCAGAAGACCTCTCTTCCCTCCCTCTTAAGGGGAAAAATATCCTTACGCCCTCTTTACATACTGCACCTAATACAGATTCACCCGTTTTGCCAAGGCCGGTAGTATCCTTCACTATTTTTTGCAATCGTGTGATGCCGAACAGGATAATATCCGTCCCTATTTGATTCAATTTTCTGTCAAAGATATGGGCACTTGAAACCAAATAGGACTTATTCTTAAGATTGATAGGGCACTGAATAATTACATCTCTGGATTCTTTTGCAGGGGGGTAACAAAATTTAGCAGGTATTGGCAAACCAACCTGAATAACAGGATTACCTTTTTTATCAAGGCGGGTAATTCCCCTTACATCTTTGGTTGACTTCATAGCATCCATAAGTTTAGATTTGCTGAAATCAGTCAGTCCATTAAGGCTTATTTTACCCTGATTGTACTCATCAAGGTAGTCGCGAATTCTTGTGCGAGAGGCTATCTGTAGAGAAATATCCTTAACCCTTGATAAAAATTCATCCACGGTTAAAGCCTTTATTTTTGCTGTAGAAAGTAGATTTTTATTCGCACCATTTTTAAGATGATTAAAAAGTGGTGTAATGCTTACAAAAGCGATGATTACACCTATAATGAATATTCCTGACGCCGAATAAATAATAATAGAATTCTGTATATGCTTTGAAATGCTTTTATTTGCCATAACTTATTCCATGGGATGATTTTGAAATCTGAAACCAATTTTAATCCGATGGGGTATAGTGGAAAACAAATTATACTTTAATTTTTGTTTTTTGTTCATACCTTATCCCCTTTTTAGATTATTACAGGAATTTATATTTCAATAAGCTTTGGATCAAATTCAAACCCACTTCCTTATCAAGAGGATGGGTAACATTTTACTAAAATATTCACAGCCCTCAATAAAAAATTTTATTTATAAATTATTATAAAAACAAAATCAGTAAAAGTCAAGCACCTTTTTTAAGACCGTGAACCGTCTTGGTGTTTCGTGTTTACTTCTTTCGTTTTTCTCGTTGATCACGAATCACCACCACGAACACGTTTGTTGCTTCTTTCCTCACCTACTCATTCACTTCCTATCGCCCCTTACCCCTTGCCGTTTCTTTCAACTAATCAGACAATCGGACCAATAAGACTAATGAGACCAATTAGACTATTTTTCTCAACCTCAACCTATGCCTATTTTTTTCTCATCTCCTCATTCACTACCGTCTATTTCTTTTTTGCCAATTCTAAAAATGGTTTCAGTAAATCAATGGGGATGGGGAAAAGTGTTGTTGAATTATTTTCTGTGGCAATATCGGCAAGGGTCTGCAAATATCTCAACTGCAATGTAATAGGGGATGCTGACATAACCTTTGCTGCATCAGCCAATTTCTGGGCTGCCTGAAATTCTCCCAATGCATTTATAACCTTTGCCCTTCTTTCCCTTTCTGCCTCAGCCTGCCTTGCCATTGCCCTTTGCATATCCTGAGGTAAATCAACATGCTTTACCTCTACCAGTGAAACCTTTATGCCCCAGGGGTCTGTCTGCTCGTCTATGATTTGCTGTAATTTTCTGTTAAGTTTTTCCCGTGCTGCAAGGAGTTCATCTAACTCTGTCTCTCCAAGCACGCTTCTCAAAGTTGTCTGGGCAACCTGTGAAGTCGCATACATATAGTCCTGAACCTCTATTACTGATTTTGAAGGTTCCATCACCCTGAAATACAAAACTGCATTGACTTTTACAGAGACATTATCCTTGGTAATTACATCCTGAGGGGGAACATCAAATGTAACCACCCTTAAAGATACCCTTACCATCCTTTCAATGATAGGTATTAGTAAAACTAAGCCAGGTCCTCTTACGCCAACAAATCTTCCCAGTCTGAATACCACGCCTCTGTCATACTCCTGAAGCACCTTTACTGCATTGGCAAGTATAAAAACTACAATTATACCGATTGTCCACAAAATTGCTGCCATTACTCCTCCTTTCTTTTAACCTTTAATTTTAAGCCTTTTACCTTTTCAACAATAATGGGGTCACCATTTTTAATATTTTCATCAGAGTAAGCATTCCAGAGTTCTCCATGGACAAATACAGTCCCCCCTTTATTGTTTATTGAAGTTCTTGCTTCTCCTTCAAGTCCTATTATTCCCTGCGCTCCTGTTGTAGGTTTTCTTCTCATCGCTCGCAAAGTCATAGCAAGCCCATATACAAAGAATAAAGCTGTCACCGTCACTGCTGATATAATTACACCTAATGAAACCCTTAAATATGGCACATCTGTATTAACGAGTAATAATGAACCAAATAACATTGAAATTACACCTCCTATTGTTAGTGGACCAAATGTAGGGGTTAATGCCTCCAGCACAAAGAATACAATACCCAGTATAATTAATGCCACACCTGCATAGTTTATGGGCAAAGCCTGAAATGCAAAAAATGCCAGTATTAGAGAGATTGCTCCCATAACCCCGGGCATAATCGCTCCTGGGTGTGTAATCTCAAAGATTAGTCCGTAAAATCCCAGAAGAAAAAGAATATAAGCAACATTTGGGTTTGCAATTACAGAAAGAATTTTATCCTTCAAAGATATAGAAATCTTGACAACCTTCGCACCCTTTGTATGGAGTGTATCCACTTTCCCTGGCAATTCTACAACCCTGCCATCAATTTTGTTTAATAAATCATCCAAATCATTTGCCATCAGGTCTACCACATTTTGTTTGACCGCTTCTTTTTCTGTCAGGGATACAGATTTTCTGACAGCCTTTTCCGCCCATTTTGCATTTCTTCCTCTCTTGTCTGCTATAGATTTTATATATGCCGCCGCATCGTTTGTCACCTTTTCTTTCATTTCCTTATCCAATTTCTTACCACCCATTGCAACAGGATGGGCAGCACCTATATTCGTCCCAGGTGCCATTGCCGCAATATGTGCAGCGAGTGTAATAAATACACCGGCAGATGCATCTCTGGAGCCCGATGGATATACAAAAATCACAACAGGTACTGTAGCATTCAACTCTGTTTTAACAATATCCCTCATTGCGGTGTCAAATCCACCTGGCGTATCAAGTAAAATTACAATCGCTTCGGCATTATTGGTTTCAGCCTTTTCTATTGTTTGAATGAGAAATCTTGAACTTATAGGGCCTATAATACCACTATATTCGCATACATATACAGGTGCGGAAATGAGCGGTAATGATACTAAAAATATAATAGACAATTTTTTCATAATATATAATAATAAAATAGTTTCAAATGTCAATAGGAAAATAAATTTTCGTGAATTATAGTAGACGAGGAAATGAGGGAAGAAGCAACAAACGTGTTTGTGATGGTGATTCGTGATTAATGAAATAAACGAAAGAAGCAAGAAAAACGAAATAAACCAGACAAACGAGAACAATGAAATTTATCGGGGTCAGTCTTCCAGTTTCCAACTTTTTCACTCTTCCTCTTGACAAGTTAGAAAAGGATTATTATCTTTTATAAAGAATAACTGAGGAGGTAATTAAATGAAACAACTAAACTATAAAATTTTACTCAGAAAAGAACCAGAAGGGGGGTATACAGTAATAGTGCCTTCTTTACCCGGATGTGTTACATACGGAGATAATATTGAAGAGGCTATAGAAATGGCAAAGGAAGCCATTGAATTATATATAGAAAGTCTAAGAGCACGTAGGGAAGAGATTCCCACGGAGGAGAATGTTTTAGAATATACGCTTGCAGTAAAATCTTATGCCTAAGCCCCCATCTCTTACCCCTCGTAAAGTTATCAAGATACTTGAAAAAAGGGATTTATATTAGATAGAGCAAAAGGAAGTCATTACATCTATTACCATCCAAAACTTAAAAAAAGGGTTGTGGTTCCTGTCCATAAAAAGGATTTACCCAAAGGAACATTACTTGAAATCCTGAAGCAGGCAGGAATAGACAAAAAGGAAATATAAAATCGTGACTTTCTACTCTTTTTTAATTCAGAGGGTAAAGCTCCATCTTTTCTAATCCACCGCTTTTGCGAAAAACCGGTGGGCAAAAATGGTAATATTACTACAATAGAGCATTTCACTTTTGCGAAAAACCGGTGGGCTGAAACCCCTACTAATACTGAAAAACTGGTTTCCACTTTTGCGAAAAAGTGAAAAAGAGATGAGATGCTGGAATAAATTCAGCATGACAATTTAGGGGCAGCATGACAGGAAGGAACGAGATAAACGAGATTTTTCCTTTGACTTTTTCTTTTCATTATTTATTATTAAATATAAAAATCAGATTAGCACCAAGAAGCCATCTGGGTAAATGGTCTGCAGGATTAATTATCTGTTTTTTTGTATTTCTTGGAATATTTTTTATATTTGCTGGTTTAGGAGAAAAGGGAGGGGGCGCATTTTTTCACAATCTTAAACTTGCAATCCCCATTCTCCTTGCAGGCATCTCTGGCGTTGGCTCCTTTTTTGCAGGGCTTATAGGTATTATTAAAGATAAAGAATACTCTATTTTTGTCTTTCTGGCTACCTTGACAGGTCTTTTTGTTTTACTATGTATTCTCGGAGAGATTCTATTTCCGCACTAAAAGCACCTATAATTCTCTTCAACGAACTCGGTGATTGACAAGTTGACAAGTCCATCCGTAATTGTTTTTGATAGTCAAAGGGTTATGGAATAGACCCCATAAATTTAAAAATTCAATAGATTGTAAGGATTATCCTGAAATATTTGCTAATATAGAATATATCCTAATTTCGGATACATAAATGATAAAAAATAATCAAGTGGAGTTGTCAACTTGTCAAACACCGACACCATATTTTGAGGCCGAAAAATAAAAATTGGCATTTTTTGTATTTATGTTTATATTGGACGAAAAAGAATAGAAGAGATAGATACTGATAGATGAAATTGTGAAGCCTGAGGTTGGCAGGATAGGCTGAATTTGGGATTTTATAAAAAAGGAGAGTTAAATGGACATAGATATATTAAATAAGAAGATAAAAGATATTATTGCCGATGTACTTGCAGTTGATGAAAAAAAAGTTGTTCCAGAAGCATCTTTTGATACAGATTTAGCGGCAGATAGCCTTGATTATACAGCGCTGGCAGCTGCTT
>WFRC01000205.1 GCA_015486685.1 Caldifarciminota bacterium | reverse complement strand
ATGGGTAGATGGGTGGAAAAAGCAGTAGCGAGGTATGAGTAGCAAGCATATAGGGAAAAGAGAGAATGAGAAAGAAACGGTAATAGGTAAGAGGCAATGGGTAAGGGGCGATAGGAAGTGAATGGGTAGATGGGTAAAAGATTAACAAACGTGTTCGTGATGGTGATTCGTGAAAAACGAAAGAGACAAGAAAAACGGTGATACGATGATATGGTGATACGGGAAAAGATAGGTTAAGGTTGAGGTTAAGGTTAAGGAAAAATTAGTGAATGGGTAGATGAGTGAATGGGTGAATGAGTAAAAGATTAACAAACGTGTTCGTGGTGGTGATTCGTGGTAATTCGTTAAATCCGCATTCCGCATTATTCTGTCTTTACGGCTTTGTACCCGCAGAAAAGACCACATATCCTGGAAAACCTGCTTTTCTTGCAATATTCTCTTGATTTCTCAGTTCAGATACATTTTTCATAAGGAATCCCCCAATACCAGGAAGGATATATGGCTTTATAGGGAAAAATTTTTTGAGGTTATTTTTGAACCAATTTTCATTGGAAGAATAAGTCATAGGAACCGCATAATCAATTATTCCCTCTTTAATCCAATCTAACCAATCCTGTGCATAATCTCTTTTTGCAACCTCAATATCAGAAATACACGCGGATGAAATAATGAGATGTGGATTTATATTTCTGCTCTCTCTGGATAATTCTTTTATAATCTTTGTAATTTTTTCTCTCTTTTCCTTTTCCCAGAGAGATGAAACCTTTCCTGTGCCTAAAAATGGTTCAAGTGGGTCATTTCTTTTGAGATAATGTTTTCTCATAAATGTAGTTTCAATATCTTTACCATAATCAAATCCTTTATCGGGAAATCTTGCATAGTCAAACTGTATCCCATCGATCTTATAATTGTTAAGAACCTCTTTTATAAGTTTTGTAAAATAATCCAATAAGCCATCTGCAAAAGGTGATATAAAATATCCCTGAAGCCCTCGCCTTTTTAGCTCGGGTACAGAATAATAAATCATTGATTTTCCACCTTTATCCACAAGGAACCATTCAGGATGTATATATCTTAGATGATTGAATTTTTTAGGAAATGGCGCCTGTGACCAGGCATAGAATAGATTTATCCATATATGAACAGATATACCCGATTTATGGGCATCTTTTATTATAATCTTAAGAAGGTCTTTTTTTGTCCTTAATTCTTCAAATTGCGGAAATATTTGGGATGGATATAATACCTCTCCTCTTGCATAGGTTTGAACAAAAATCGTGTTATAACCCTGTTTTTTTGCTTCTTGAACAATTTTTACAGCACTTCTTTCATCTGGAATCTCCCATCTAATAACCCATTCCCCCTTAATAAATAAAAACAAAAATAAAAAAATCATAATAATCCCGTAAATTGTAAGGCGTGAATCGTTTTTTGAGTTTATTGGGTTGAGGGTTTATTGAGTTATCTGGCATCCAGTATCCGATATCCAGTATCTTCATTTTCTTATTCTCCTCCCTGTTTTCTTTCATTCTCTTTTACGATTAACGATTTACGCCTCACGGTCTTTTCTCGTTTGTTTCGTTTGTCTGGTCTATTTAGTCTCTATTTGGTCTGTTTAGTTGTTTCGTCCCTCACGAGTCACCACTACGAACACATTTGTCAATTCTTTCCTCATTCACCCATTCGCTCATCTACTCATTCACTAATCCTTTTGCCAACGGCTCTCGGCTGTCTTTTAAACCATTCTGCTGTCTTTTTAAGTCCATCCCTTAAAGATGTTTTCGGCTTCCAACCCAAAATTTTCGCCGCCTTTGCAGGATTTAGAGAAACTCTATCAATTTCTCCAGGCCTCTTTTCCATCCTTTCAGGTACAATCTTCGTATGAAGAATTTCCGACAGATTTTCATAAATCTCATTAACCGTTGTAGGTTTACCTGTTCCTATATTTACGGTGTTATTATCACCATTTTCAATCGCAAGCATATTCGCATCAACAACATTTTCCACATAGACATAATCTCTCACCATTTTCCCATATCCATAAAGTATAGGTTCCTCACCCTTAAGTATTTTCCCAATAAGAATAGCAATAACTCCAGCCTCTCCATTTGGGTCCTGCCTGGGCCCATATACATTTCCATATCTAAGATTTGTATATCTAAAATGATAATTAGGTGATAAACTTCTTATATATCCTTCGCAGGCAAGTTTTGATACCCCATAAGGAGAAATAGGTAAAGGTAGGGTCCTTTCATCTGCAAAATCCACATTTCCGTAGATTGCCCCCCCGGTGGATGAAAATATGAATTTGATATCCCTTATCTCTCTTGCAGATTTTATTAAATTTAATGTGCCTAAAATATTTATATCTGCATCTTCAACAGGGTTATTTAAGGAAATTCGGACATCTATCTGGGCAGCAAGATGAAATATCACCGATGGTTTAAAATCCTTTATTATACCTTTAATATTATGAGACCTTATATCTTCTTTAATAAAATGTGCATTTTTGTTTATATAGTCTTCTTTCCCGGAAGAAAGATTATCTATTACAAGAACATCCCATCCTGATTCAATAAGACGGTCAACAAGATGGGAACCAATAAAACCTGCCCCCCCTGTTACAACCGCCTTTCTCATCTTATGATGCCCCTAATCTATAGATATTAGAAGCATTTATTTGGAATGTGGCATTTCTTGTGTCAAATATAATCTTTGAATTTTTTACAACAAATTCATAATTGTATGATGAATGGTCTGTTGTAATAACTGTGCAATCGGCATTTTTTAACCCCTCCTTTAATTCAACAGACTTATATATATCTCCTTTTACATTTATCTCATCCACATACGGGTCATTATAATAAATTCCTTTTACCTTATCTTTTAAAATTTCCATCACCTTTATTGCAGGCGAATTCCTTATATCAGCAACATTCCTCTTAAATGAAACACCAAGAATCAAAATATTCGACTTAATAGCAACAATACCCTCTTTGTGAAGAATTTCAAATAATTTATTCACCACATAATAGGGCATATTTTCATTCACCTCTGCTGCAAGTTCAATAAAACTTGTGTGAAAATCGTATTCCCTTGCCTTCCATGAAAGATAATATGGGTCAATAAGGATGCAGTGGCCTCCTATACCAGGACCAGGATAGAATGGCATAAAGCCAAAGGGCTTTGTAGATGCCGCTCTAATCACCTCCCATATATCTATTCCACCCATTCTTTCAGCCAGCTGGGCAAGTTCATTCACCAGAGCAATATTTACACTTCGAAAGATATTTTCCAGCAATTTCGTCATCTCAGCCACGGCTGGCGATGATACGGTATGCACATCCTTAATTATCTGTTTATACAATAAAGCAGCTAACTTCGTACATTTTTTCGTTATTCCACCAACAACAACAGGGGTTGTCTCTGTGGTAAATCTTTTATTCCCCGGGTCAATTCTCTCTGGTGCCATAGAAAGGTAAAAGTCTTTCCCTACCTTCTTTCCCGTTCTTTCTAATATAGGTAAAATTACATCTTCGGTTGTCTTTGGGTATGTAGTACTTCTAAGAATAATAATATGCCCTTTGGTTAAAATTTTTGCAATACCCTTTGAGGCATCCAGAATATAGGAAATATCAGGTTCTTTGTTTTTAGTGAATGGCGTAGGTACACATATATTTATTGCATCACTTTCTCTCAAAGTATTATAATCCGCGGAAACAATAAATTTTCCATTCTTTATATACGGATAAAAATCTTCGGATTTAACATCTCCAATATATGATTTTCCATCCCTTAGCATTTTGATTTTAGTACTATCTTTATCTACTCCAACTACGGGAAATCCCACTTTCAAAAAAGATGCTGCAAGAGGTAATCCCACATATCCAAGCCCAATAATTCCAATCTTTGCCTGTTTGTTTTCAATTTTTTCTTCTATTTCCAATGATATGCTCTCCATGATATGTTTATTATGTAATAAAGAATTACCGCTCCAGTTTGAATTAAAGGCATATATTCTTTTACCTTATTTCTCGGAACAACAATTCTATCACCTATAAGAAGTTTTGTGCCTTTAACATCTTTAATTACTTCCCCATTTCTAATAACATACACAATTTCTTTATTCGCCTCCTGTGTATATCCACCTGCAAGCCCTATATAATTATCTATACTCATTCCCGGATAATATGAAAAAGCCCCGGGAAAATTCACCTCACCTTCAACATATATATATGTTTTTCCACCTTCAATCAGGGTCAACTCTATATCCACATCTCCATAGATTTTGGTATAAAAATCCTTCACCATCTTTTTTACGCCTGACAATGTTTTTCCTTTAATATTAACAATTCCCTCAACATCTAACATTTTCTCACTACCCGTTAACGGTGATATAAGATTTTGAACATTCAGTGTAGGGGCTGCTAAATTAATCCTGAAAAGTGGCATCTTGCCATCAGGGGTTACAAATGTTTGAAAAGAATATGATGCAGTTCCTTTTATAATAATTAACAACCTGTCATTCGGTTGAACTACATATCTGGTAGGGTCTATAAAAGAATTTGGGCCAACTTCCATAACGGTTGCACCTGTCTGATTTATAGATAAGATGAAAAAAATATAAGCAAAACCCATAAAATCCTATATCAATAATTTTTGATAATATGAGGTGTTAAGAAAATTAAAACTTCCCTCTCAGATTTTTCTACGCTTGTATGCTTAAATATCGCACCTATTAAAGGTATATTTTTCAAAATTGGAACACCACCCTCTATACGCGTCTCTCTCTTATGGATAAACCCTCCAATCACAAGACATTCACCATCTTTAACCAATGCCTCTGTGGTAGCCTGGGTTTTATTTATGGTAGGATTTGCACCAGCAGCCGTTATTTCGCTCATAACAGCTGTAAGTTGCATTGTCACCTCATTTGCTGAATTAATATGGGGAGTAACTACAAGATTTATACCTGCATCATAATATTGAACAACCGGTGAACCCGTTCTTGGATCAGTAGTAGTTACAGCAAAACTTTTCCCACCGAATATTGTAGCCTTTTTATTATTTGTTGTAGTAATCCTGGGATTTGCAAGTGTTTTTAGCCTTTGTTGTTGTTCAAGTGCCTCTAGTGTGGAAGAAATCTGGGCAAATGACCGCAAGGTAGAAAGATTCAATGTAATAGCGCCCCCTACGGGAACACCTGGCACCCTGAGAGAGTCTGCTGAACTCCCCAGATTAAGACCCCTACTCGCTACATTTTTAACACTCCAGTCTATCCCTAAATTGTGCGTTGCTGTTCTATCCACATCCACCACCCTTACTTGAATTTCCACCTGAGGGGTAGGTTTATCGAGAACTCTAACGAGCTGAGTCACCTTATCTAATTTATCCGTTATGTCTGTAACAATAATAGAATTTGTCCTATTATCTATTTCAATATGTCCCCTTTTAGAGAGTAATTTTTTGATTGTACCCCGTATATCCTTAGGTTTTGTAAATTCCATCTCATAAACCCTTTGTTCCAGGGGTTGGGCAAGTTCCCTTGCTTCCCTCTCTTCTTTAAATGTATTTCCTGTCCCTACCCTGATTACATCTTTTTCAATTACATAAGCATAACCCTTTGATTGGAGTATAAGTTGAAGTGCCCGTTTCCATGGGACATTTGTGAGTTTAACCGTTATCTTCCCCTTAACATCATCGCTTATAATAATATTTCTTCCACTATATGTGGCAATTGCCCGAAGAATAGTAGGAATATCCGCCTCTTCCAGGTTTAAAGAAATGTTGGTATTTTTATATTGTTGTATGGACTTTTTCTCTTCAACAGGAGGTTTCGCAGCCTTTTCTATATTAAGGTCAGTCGCCTTCCATTCTGGAAATTCGCCTGCACCTGTGTTTAATATAAGAGCAACTTTACCGTCTTCTTGTGAAATCTGATATGTATAAGCAGTATCTGCTGTTATTACAAACCTGAGTAGATTTGCCGATGGAATTTTTGAAATTTTAATCTCTTTTATTCCACCTCTATTAATATTGGGAAATATATTCTCAGAAAATGCAGGTGTCACTGCCAATAAATCTACAACTATACGATTACCCATTACAAAATCTGTATAACTGGTTTTACCATTTAATTGAAGATTAACTTCTGTACCCTGCTCACAATTTTTAATGACAATGTTTGTTAGATTCGTTCCCGATATTAAAAAACTTACTAAAAATAGGGAAAAAGTGATAAGTTTTTTCATTTAAGCGTTCCTCCTTCTTTTAACTTTAATGTTATCTTAGACCTGACTCCATACTGCATCATATTAAAGGTTATAGAGTTTTGAGTAACTTCAGATACTCTGCCGCCAACTACTCTATCCCCTCTTTTCAATACATATCCTACACCACCCTTTTCTTTTATCAATGCAATATACCCATTTGTTCCCCAGATTGTGCCTACAAGTTTTGCCTGTTCGACATTCAAACCCTGGGTGAGTTTTTCCTTTGTCCCGGCACCTAAGAGAGGGACAAATGGGTCTCTTTTACCTCTATCAGAGTAATAAAATTTTTCCCACTTCAATGCCTTTTTCACCTCAACAAGTGTATCTATTGGGGGTAAAGATTCCTGTTCTTGTGGAACAGCAGCATTACTGGCTGCAATATATAAATGTTCCCCTGACTCTTTTATTGCTGTTTTTGGAGAAAAGGCACCTACAACCCTATCCATAAACCTATTAAATACATTACCTTCATTCTTACATCCGGAAATAATAAATAAAAATAAAAGTGGGAGGATATATCTTCTCATTTCTTGCCACCTTTCGTCTTTGAACCTGTTGACGATGTATAAATTATTGCTTTCATAGTCGCTGATAAAAATCCTGAAGACGCACGGGTAAGTTGAAGGTTTTCTACATTAACAACCCTTGGTATGTTATTTACAGCAGAAAGAAACCTTGCTATCT
>WFRC01000204.1 GCA_015486685.1 Caldifarciminota bacterium | reverse complement strand
CCAATGGGCATCCCTGGTTTTGCAGGTGCCGGTCCGACATAATATATTACCTGTCCCTTAATGTCAAAAGGAAGTGGTTCTCCGTTTTCAATTGCCTGGATAAATCTCTTATGAGCAGCATCCCTTCCTGTATATATAATACCACTCAACAACACATTATCCCCTATATTTAGAGATTTTATTACATCATCTGTCAGGGGCGTTTTTAATCTTATTTCACTCATCTATGCCTCCTATTTATTTAGTTTATTTAGTTTATTTAGTCTGTTTAGTCTATCTTGTTTGTTTTGTTTTTTCATTCATTTTTTACAATAAATAACAGCGAAGCGAATATACAACGAAGTGTAATAACGCCGAAGGCAAATAACTAATCTTTTCATATCCGTATCACCATATCATCGTATCACCGTATTTCTCGTTAATCTCGTTTATTTTTCATTTTTGCCATCGGCTCTCGGCTGTTTTTCTCATATAATTGCCTCTTTATGCCTTGATGCGTGACACTGTGTATTTACAGCCACAGGCATAGATGCAATATGGCAGGGATGTGTTTCTATGTGGACTGCAAGTGCAGTAGTTCTACCACCAAGTCCCATAGGTCCTATACCTAATTTATTTATTCTTTCAAGCAGTTCAATCTCAGCATCCCTGTACCTTGGGTCAGGATGATGGTAACCAAATGGCCTTAAAATTGCCCTTTTCGCAATTTCTGCTACCTTCTCAAATGTGCCTCCAATACCAACTCCTATTATTACAGGTGGACAGGGATTTCCGCCCGACCTTTTCACCCTATCAACAACAAAATTCTTTATGCCTTCTATTCCATCGGCAGGCACCATCATTTTCACCTCACTCATATTTTCAGAACCTCCGCCCTTTGGTGCGAATAGAATCTTAATTTTATCGCCAGGGACGAGTCTTAAATGAATTATCGGTGGGGTATTATCCCCTGAATTTTTTCTGTCAAAGACAGGGTCATTTACGATGGATTTCCTCAAATACCCTTCTTTATACCCTCTTCGGACACCTTCGGCAATTGCATCTTCAAAAGAGCCCCCGGTAATTCTCACATCTTCTCCAAATTCGATAAAAAATACTGCAAATCCTGTGTCCTGACAGATAGGCATTTGCTCATCCTTTGCAATTCCATCATTTTTTATAATAATATCCAGGATTTGTTTTGCAACTGGTGATTCCTCTTTTTCCCTTGCTTCTTTAATAGCGTTTAATACATCGTCTCCAATATAAAAATTTGCATTCATACAGAGTTCCTTCACCTTGTTGGCAAGCACCTCAAATGGCACTTCTCTCATATTCACCTCCTTGGTTTAACGCCCAAATATTTTCATTTATTTCCTTGATTTTGCATTTTGCACTTTTCATTCTTTCTATCGGCTGTCTTTCTCATACCTTTACCGTTTCTTCCGCGGGGTGCACTGCAATCGCAAAATCAGGGCACCTATATTCACAAATAAGGCAACCTACACATTTGTCTTCATCTGTTACGGCAACTTTTCTATCCTCCCCTATATACAGAATATCAACAGGGCAAAATTTTACACATATTTCACATCCTTTACAGGATTCCTTGAAGATTTCGATGGTAAATTTTTTTTTCATTACAACACCTCTTTCAATAATGTTCCGATTTCATCTGGAATAGCGGCAACCTTGATATTTGCATTTTCAAATGCTGCAATCTTTTCTTCAGCCGTTCCTTTACCGCCGGAAATAATTGCACCTGCATGTCCCATCCTTTTTCCCGGAGGGGCAGTTCTTCCGGCAATAAATCCAACAATAGGCTTTGGATAATTTGTTTCCATCACATATTTTGCCGTGTCCTCCTCATCTGTTCCACCAATTTCACCTATTAAAACAATTGCCTCTGTTTGTGGGTCATCCTTAAATAGTTCGAGCATATCAATAAATTTTGTGCCTATAATAGGGTCTCCACCAATGCCTACTGCGGTGGATTCACCAAAACCACCCTTTGTAATATGGCTCACAATTTCATAAGTTAATGTTCCACTCCTTGAAACAACTCCTACTTTTCCCTTTTCAAATATGGATGCAGGCAGTATGCCTACCTTTGCTTCTCCCGGGGTAATGATGCCAGGGCAATTTGGCCCAATCATCCGTGCGCCTTTATCCTGCACATATTTTACCGCTTTTACCATATCCAGAACGGGTATATTCTCTGTTATCGTAATAATCAATTTGACACCCGCATCTGCTGCCTCGAAAACAGCACCAGCCGCAAATCTGGCAGGCACAAATATACAGGCAGTATTCGCCCCTGTTTTTTCAACAGCTTCCATAACTGTGTTAAAAACAGGAACGCCTTCTGCTTTCTGTCCACCCTTTCCAGGTGTTACCCCTGCAACAACCTTTGTCCCATATTTTAGCATTTGTTGGGTATGAAAAGAACCATCCCTGCCTGTAATCCCCTGAACCACAACTCTTGTATCATTTCCAACAATCACTCCCATTTTAACCTCCTCTCACAAGTTGAATAATTTTCTGAGCACCTTCTGACATTGTATCGGCAGATGTAATTGACAAACCTGATGCCTTGAGAATTTCTTTTCCCTCAGTTTCATTTGTTCCTGTTAATCTTACGACAAGAGGCAAACTAATATTCATACCTTTTAATGCCTCAACCATACCCTTTGCAACATCATCGCATCTTGTTATACCACCAAATATATTAAACCATACACCCTTAACATGTTTGTCAGAAAATAGGATATTCATTGCATTTTTTACCTTTTCAGGGTTTGAACTTCCTCCGATATCAAGAAAATTTGCAGGCTCACCTCCAAAATGCTTAATTACATCCATTGTTGTCATTGCCAATCCTGCCCCATTTACCACACAACCAATATCCCCATTCAATCTGATATAACTCAGCCCCATTTTTTTTGCCATTATTTCCTTCTCTTCCGCAGGTGTAACATCTCTCAATTTTTCAAGTTCAGGATGCTTAATCAATCCATTATCATCCAGAACAACCTTTGCATCCACGGCCCAGGTTTTCCCATCCTTTGCTACTACAAAGGGGTTGATTTCTGCAAGTGATGCATCAATTGAAATAAATGCATTATACAGCCCCATTATAGTCTTTTGAGCCTCTTTTACAATCTTTGGGTCATCATAAAGTTTATAGGCAAGTAATCTTGCCTGATGAGGGAAAAGGCCATAAACAGGGTCAACAGGAAATTTGTAAATTTTTTCAGGTGTTTCTCTCGCCACCTGCTCAATATCAATGCCACCTGCTTTGCTTACCATGAAAACGGGCTTTTTACTCTTTCTGTCAATTATGATGCCAATGTAAGATTCGGATTGGATATCAACACCTCTTGTAATAAGCACCCTCTTTACTTCTAAGCCTTTGATTTCCATTCCAATAATTTTACTCGCCTTTTCATAGGCATCGTCAGGATTCTCCGCAAGTTTCACTCCACCAGCCTTACCTCTTCCTCCGATATGCACCTGAGCCTTTACTACAACTGTTCCGCCTAATTTCTCTGCAATCTGTTTTGCCTGTTCAGGTGTTTCGGCAACATCTCCCTCAGGAACAGGTATCCCATAATTTTTGAAGATACCTTTTGCTTGATACTCGTAAATTTTCATTCATCCTCCTATATTATTTTAATATTGTAAAATAATAAAAAAATAACAATAGTCAACCCGGATAAGTGAAAAAAATAGAAAATATGAAAAAAAACTATAGTATCTGGTTAAATAAGATTCTCGGAAGATACTATGCCCCTGAACTTTTTCTAAAAAATCGGAAGATTTTCCTTGACGAAATAAAAAAAACTGTTATATTTAGAAAGAGCCCCTGTAGCTCAGAGGATAGAGCACCGGTTTCCTAAACCGGGTGCCGCAAGTTCGAATCTTGCCAGGGGCAGAAATTTACGGAGGTAAAATGAAATTTAAGAGACACAAAAAGCATAAGATTACAAGGAGGGAACTAAAAGAAGATAAATTTATGAAATCCATTACAACCTTTATCCAGGACTTTCGCTTAAAGAAGGATAAATTTATCTGGGGAATCATTGGGGTTTTGATTTTTGCCCTTATAGTATTTTATTATTTTAATCACAGGAAGAATAGTATACTTCAGGCAGATAATATATACACATTTGCCGTTATTCAATACGGTAATGGAAAATTTCAGGAGGTAGAACCTCAATTTATCAGATTAACGCAGGAATTTCCTGGGACTATTCAGGGTAAAAGGGCACTTTTTTTCCTTGCAAATATTCACTATTTTGAGGGAAGAGTGGATACAGCAAAAATAGAGTATGAGAAATTTATAAAATTAAAATTTGACCCTCTATTTACGCCATCTGCATATCAGGGAATTGCCCAATGTTTGGAAGAAAAAGGAAAATTAAAAGAGGCGATGGGATTTTATAAAAAAGCGGTAGAGGTTTCAACATCAGATTTTCAGAAATATGATGCATATTACCAGATTGCAAGATTATCCGAGCAGACGGGGAATATCTCAGAGGCAGAAAATTCATATAATAAAATTCTTTCCCTGAATCTGGATAATACATTAAAAAAACAGGCAGAAAGGAGGTTGAAAATCTTGAAAGGTATCAGGGCATCTATTGGGGGATAAACCTTGATTAATATTATACAGGATATCTTAAAAGAAAATAGATTAGATGCCGTAATAGTTAATAACCTTTATGATATACTTTATCTGCTTGATATAAAGAGTTCTTTCAATTTTGTTGAAGCCTCTCCCATATTAATAATAACAAAAGATAAAAATATAATACTTGGAGATTCTTTTTCTTTAAGTAAATTAACCCTGCCAGATTGGGTGAAAAAAAAAGAGATCACAATAAAGGAATTTCTTGATAACCATTTTTCTCATATTCCAACACTTTCAAGGTTTTTGAAATCTTCAAATCTATCAACTATTGGACTTTTTGAAGATATACCTCTTGAAGGTGTTGAGATTACAATGCTTGATAATCCTATAGAAAAGAGATTGAATACATACACAGGAGAAAGACTTGAGAGATTAAAAGGTGCTGTATCTATTGTAAAGAAGGTTCTGGAAAATACATTTCCCAAAATCAAGGAGGGAATGAGAGAAATTGACCTCAGAAATATTATAGATGCTTTAATATACGATATCGGAGCGGACAAAAGGGCATTTCCGACAAAGGTAGGTTTTGGCAAAAATACTGCCCATCCATCACCTGTATCAAATGCAAAAATGTTAGAAATAGGAGATGTGCTTCTTATCGATTTTGGTATTATTAAAGACGGTATAGGCGCTGAAATAATAAGGAGTTATGCCTTTAAGAAATTAAATTCTGAGGTGGAAAAGGTTGCAGAAGTTATTACGACATCAATGGAAAGAGGCATAAATTTCACTAAACCTGGCAGGCTTACATCAAAATTGGACGAAGCCGTAAGAAATTATATACAGG
Source organism: Caldifarciminota bacterium (assembly GCA_015486685.1). Lineage (GTDB taxonomy): Bacteria > Hydrothermota > UBA3072 > WFRC01 > WFRC01 > WFRC01. The sequence goes on along the minus strand of WFRC01000204.1, from coordinate 2,174 downwards.
AAAATGGATATGCAGAGAATTTTTTCGGAATATCCGGAGAAGGACTTACCCCAAGAAAATCAGCGATATCAATTAGCCCTTATGATAGAGGCATATTAAAACCAAATACTGCCTTTGTTCTACAGCCTGCTGCATATATTCCCAATCAATTTGGGATTAAAATCAAAAATATAATCTATATAACGGATACAGGCGGCATTAATCTGACAGATTTTTATCAGGGAATAGACTACCTGTGTTCTTCATAATTCCATTATCATCAGGGACAGGCGTAAGAAGATTACCTATTATTACATTTGCCCTTATTGGGATTAACATACTCGTTTTTATGATTACATACCCCATTGCGTCGGCTGAATCTCGCAGAATTTCTCAGGTTAATGCTAAAATGATTAAAATTGAAATAAGATATTATTCGAGGAATATGTCAAATTTAAATGCTTCAAGGAGTGGCAGCCAGATGCAGATTGTTCAGGCAATGAAAGAGATAAGGGAAAAGATACATAGCGGAAAGATAAAATTAGACCCGGAGGATGAAGAGGTATATAAAAATCTCGCAAAAAAACTGGAAAACTTAAAAAAAAATTACATATTTATAAAATTTGGATTTACGCCTGCAAAATTCTCATTTCTGGGGCTAATTTTTTCTATGTTTCTCCACGGTGGTTTTTTCCATATTTTAGGAAATATGTGGTTTTTATGGTTTGTAGGCTGCAATGTAGAAGATGATTGGGGCAGGCCTGCTTTCCTGGGATTTTATCTCCTATCGGGAATTGTCGCAAATCTCATATTTAAGGTCGGATTTCCACATTTGAATGTCCCATTAATTGGTGCATCAGGAGCAATTGCAGGTGTAATGGGGGCATTCACATTTAAGCATTTTATGAGCAAGGTTGTACTTGGGTATATGTTTATAATATTTATAAGACCCATTTTCGGGACATTCAAGGTCTTTGCAGGCGTAATACTTGGCTTATGGTTTTTAGAACAGATATTTTACGCAAGATACTTTGGTGGCTCAGGTGTTGCATATCTTGCGCATATTGGCGGTTTTTTATTTGGATTGGTGTTGGGTGCCATAATGAAATATACGGGTATTGAAGAAAAATACATTGCTCCAAAGATTGATAAAGAAATAGATTTTGTTGATTCTAAATTCAGAAAAGGTATTGAACTAAGGGCACAGGGTAAAACAGATGAGGCAATTTATGCACTTACAGAGCATCTTAAAGAGCATCCATCGGATTTTGTAGCATATAAGGAATTAGTAGAGATATACCAGTCAAAAGGCGACACTGTAAAGCTAAAGGAAAGCTTAAGAAAGGCGTTCTCTATCCTGAAAAAAACGGGAGATGCACTCGTTGGTATTCAATTCTATAATGATTATATAAAGAAATTGGGTATGCAAGATGTATTAAAGCCTATGGATTTCATTGATATTTCTGATATGATGATAAAATTGAATGACAGCGAAGGTGCTGAATCCATACTCGCGACGGCATATAAACAGTATAATCAGGCAGACGAGGCGCCAAAAATCTTAATAAAACTTATAAATCTATTAATAAAATTAAATGACTATTCAGTTGCAAGAGGCGCAATTCAAGAATTAAATACAAGATTTCCGCAATACAGGGCATACGCAGAAGATATGATGCGAAAAATAACTGGGGAGCAGGGATTCGAACCCCGATAACAGGATCCAGAGTCCTGTGCCTTGCCGTTAGACGACTCCCCAATTACCTGAAAAATACAAAAATTATTATCGGATGTCAAGTATTTTTAATGAATTTTGTGTTGTAAGTTAAAAAAATCGTAAAGATCCCCACTTATACGATAAAATCCTAAAATAACAAAGAACAGGAACTGTAAAAAATGGGAATCGGTAGGCGAAGGCTTTAGCCTGCGAATATCATTAATCCTTTATCTCCCTTCCTTGATGTCTACCTGTGCGCGTCCGCACGCAGACAGGGGAGGAATAAAAGGGAGGGTGTCCTCGATTGTTTGAGTTTTTTAATTTTTATGACTGACCCCACTGAAAAGTGGGTAAGAAATTACATAATCCTGTCATTCTGAATATTCTCTTCCATTGTCATTGCGAGCCTTGATTTATCAAGGTGTGGCAATCTCATTAAATGGGAATATGCCGTTTCCTCTCAATTTCCCTTCCTCTG
>WFRC01000203.1 GCA_015486685.1 Caldifarciminota bacterium | reverse complement strand
TCTAAATACTTCTGGTGCAGATTCAGTGATTGCAAGTACCTTAATGTCCATTTCAGGGTTATCCGAGGGGCAGCATACAGTATATGTCCATGGAGAGGATTCAACAGGGATATGGGGTGGATATAAATCTTTGAATTTCACAGTAGATACAGAACCTCCGGTAATAGAAAATGTAACAGTAGTATATCCTGAGGGGCAATCTTCTGTAAAAGATAATGATACAATAATAATAAAGGCAAAGGTTGCAGATAACACAGCAGGGCTTAATCCTGATTCTATCTGGGTTGATGGAATAAATCTTAATGGAACTTCATATCTTAAAATGTATGACAATGGGACAAATGGTGATGAGGTAGCAGGGGATGATATATATACGAGGGCTGTTAATCTACAAACAGGTGAGTATACAGGATATAAAACCTTTATTATAAATGCCAGGGATATTGTGCCGAATGCTGATTTAGTAAGAGATAGCGTTTATGTAGACAATACAAAACCCACTGTTTCCTTGAATATCACGCCTCTCCCTAAAGGTGGCCCAGATTCCCTGAATGGAGAAGTGCCTGGTGAATATATAATTTTAAAAGAGAATGTCTTAGATACAACAAATAGAGTAAAAAAGATAACAATAATTGTAAAAGATACATCTGGAAATTATATTGGAAAGAGCCCTGTAATAATCACGAATATCTCGGATACATTTTCAACACCTCTAACACTTCAGAAAGGAATTAATAAAATTCATATAGAGGTAAACGACGATGCGAACAACATCTGGGAGAAAAATATTGTAATTGTTGGTGATACTACAAAACCGAACATTGATGTTGTAAAAGTATTTCCTAATCCATCAAAGGGTGATTCTCTAAATGGAGAGGTATACACAGACAATATTGTAATACAGGGAAAATATCACGATTATCCTGATACTATGGGTGTCCAGAATGTGGTGATTACAATGAAAGATAAAAATGGAAATTCAATTTTAACATCGCCTATATCTATTAAGAATGAGGACAATGCATTTAGTCAGAGGCTACATCTTATTGAAGGAGAAAATCATATTTTGATAAAAGCTATTGATAAATTGGACAATACAGATACCGAATCTGTAATTATTACTTATAAATTGTCAGAAGTATCTCAGGTCATTGGAAGAGGGGGAGGAAAGATTATATCCCCGGATGGAACAATGCTTGATATTCCACCAGGGGCTTTATCATCTCCCACAAAGATTACTATAAAAAAACTTACACCAGAAGAGATTATTCCTCCTTCAAATGATTCCGTCAAACTCCTCAGAATTGCGCACAAATTTGAGCCTGAAGGTCTCATTTTCCATAAACCTGTAACAATGGTATTAGCATATACAGACTTTGAGATTGATACTACCAATTTCTCCGAAGATTCTCTCTCTCCCTTCTTCTATGATAAAAATAGATGGGTGAAGGCATCAGCAGGAGAAGTAAACACGGATTCGAATACTATAACTTTATTGGTTAACCACCTTTCTACCTATGATTTAGGTATTGATAGAAGAATTTTGCCTACTACTTTTTCTTTATATTTAACCAGAAATCCCTTCAATCTTAAAGATGGAACAACTATTGTTTTTGCAGCACCTTCACCTGGAAGACTTACACTAAAAATATATGACCTTGCCGGGGATGTTGTAGCCATTCCTGTAAGAAATTATGATATAAATGCAAAGGGTGAATATTCAATAAAATGGAATGGATTAAGTGAAACAGGGAGATTTCATGGTAGCGGAATATATGTATATGTAGCATTCTTTACTGATAAGAATGGTGGACTTATTGATGTAAAAAGAGATGCTGTAGGAGTAATAAAATGATAGAGACAGATGGTAGAAAAAGAACACCCTCCCTTAATCCCTCCCAGAGGGAGGGGAATAGAAATCTCTTCCCCTCAGGGGGAGATAAAAGAGAGGGTAAACTTCAAAAAAAACAAAGGAGGTTTATTATGAAAAAATTTATATGGATTTTGGTTTTCCCTGTGATTTTGTTTTCTTATCCCCTTGATTTAACCTTTGGTGGAAGAGCAGCAGGAATGGGTGGCGCATTTACCGCTATATCCGATGATGCATTGTGTTTATACTATAATCCTGGTGGTATTTCTATGCTCCACAAAGGAGAATCTACATTTATGCACTGGAATTTCGGTAATCTGGATATGATACATATAAATATGCTTTCAGTGGTTTCACCTGTAACTGATAAGGTCGGAGTTGGTTTTGGATGGGTTTCAAAGTCCGCAGACCTAAAGCAGATGGGATACACCCCTCTTGATACCACTATGATGAGTGATAATCAATTTACCTTTGGAGTGGGAATTAAACTCTATAAAAATATAGGGATAGGGATTAATTTTCAAAGATTTATGCTTTCTTCTGATACAGGAGGAAAAAGTGGGTTTGGAGTAGATATTGGTATTAAAACAAGATACCCGAATACTCCTTTTTATGCGGGATTTGCCATTAAAAATCTTACAGCAGGAATGGGAGATGAATATTATCCTTCAACCTATCGTTTTGGTGTAGCATTTATGGGACTACCTATATCCAGAAGAAGGTATATACAAAGGAAGGAAAAATCTTACAGGCTTGCAGTATCAGCGGATATATCCACGAAACCCTGGGGAATAGTACAGAATGATACATTATATAAAGAAGGATTAATCCATTGTTACTTTGGTATGGAATACAGCCCTATGGAGTGGTTCAGTTTTCGTGCTGGCTATAATGATTTGGAGGATATAGCATTTGGTTTAAGAATAGGATACAGTATCTACTTTTTTGACTTTTCTTATGCTCAAGGGAAAAAAGATAGTGAATTTAATGTACCTATATTTGGGGCATCCTACAAACTTGCTTTTACAGTAAAGATGTAAAGCGTGAAAAAAGACAGGTTGAGGTTTAGGTTGAGGTTAAGGAGAATAACCAATTAATAAGGAGGTAAGATGTATATGTTATTGTTAAGTTTGATTTTGTCTATTCCCTACACAGTCGCAGAGAATGAAGGTAAAATAAATACAGGTAATGGGAAAAATATGATGAATTTACCAAGCGTATATATTGATTGTGAATATTGTGATATGGATTTTATTAAAATTGAGATACCATTTGTAAATTATGTTAGAGAAAGAGAGGCAGCTGATGTGCATATTTTAATAACTCTCCAGAGAACAGGCAGTGGTGGGGGAAAATACACCATCATCTTTTTAGGGCAAAATAGATTCAGAAATATGAGCGATACATTGGAATACATCTCTGCCAAATCAGAGTCAGAGGATATAACAAGAAGAGGTATTGTAAAAGTCTTAAAAATGGGGCTCATCAGGTATGTGGCACGAAGCCCTATATCAGATAATATAAAGATATTATTTTCTAAGAAAGAAAGGAAAAAGATTATTGATAGGTGGAATCACTGGATATTCAGTATAGGCATAAATGGATTTTTTAATGGGCAACAATCAAAAAAAATTCAATCTCTATATGGGAACCTTTCTGCAAAAAGGGTAACAGAAGAGTGGAAAACATCATTTTCAATATATTCAAACTATAATAGTAGCAATTTTAAGATAAACGATACAACAAGCATATCAAGTTATTCGGTATCTTATGGCTCAAGTGTATATATAGTAAAAGCAATAAATAACCACTGGTCCTGGGGAGGTTGGATTTCTGCTTATTCCTCTTCCTATAGCAATATGAGAATAGGAGCAGGGTTAAGTCCTGCTATAGAATATAATATTTTTCCATATAGTGAATCTGCTATTAAAGAATTGAGAATGTTATATTCTTTAGGTTATAAGTACAATGAGTATTACGAAGAGACAATTTATGACAAATTCTCCGAGCATTTAGCCCATGAATCTATATCTTTAGATTTAGGAACTACACAGAAATGGGGTTTCATAAATGTTTCCATTGAGGGGTCTCATTATCTTAATGATTTTACAAAAAACAGGTTAAGCGTTTATAACAATTTATCTTTACATTTAATAAAAGGATTGAGATTTACAATATCGGGCAGTGTTTCTATAATTCATGACCAACTTTCTCTTCCGAGAAGAAATTTAACTCCTGAGGAAATATTACTCCAAAGGAAAGAGATTGCAACTCAGTATGACTATTTTGGTTCCATTGGGTTTACTTATTCCTTTGGTTCAATATATAGTAATATAGTAAATCCAAGATTTGGAAGATGAATGGTTGCTTTTTAATAGGTGTCAGGTTTTGATTTTAGATAGGTAAATAGAGAAACAATCGATGGAGATTGAAAAAATGCAAAAAAGTAAGGTCATCCAGAGTCTGTTGTTAGGTGTCCGATGGTAAAAGTAGAGGAAACTTTCAAAAAGGAGGTTTGGATGAAAGAAAGATATTTAATGGTATTGATTGTTGGGATTTTGATGCCAATTTTTGGATTTGCTGACTCATACAGGATTGAATGGACAGAGAGGTTTGGGAATATCCAGAATCCGAATAGTCATGATGATGCAGAGGATGTAATTGTAGATAACAATGGAAATATTTTTATTACAGGTTCACTTGAATTTGACTCCTCTTCAGGAAATTATTGGAGATACTTAACACTAAAATATGATTCACTGGGAAATATTGTCTGGGCAGATACCATAAATAGTTCATCTACCTGGTGGTCATACGGAATTGCACTTGATAATGATGGCAATATTATCATAACAGGAAGCGCTTTTACCGTTAAATACGACCCTCTGGGTAATATTTTATGGATAGATACGCTAAGTCCTGGATATGGATATGGTGTAAATGTGGATAAGTATAGTAATATTTTTACAACAGGCAGCAGCTCGACATCCTCGGATGCTGATTTTATTACTGTTAAATATGACCCGAATGGGAATATTTTATGGGCGGATACTGTTAATGTAGATTCTATTGATGTAGGAAGAGGAATTGCCATAAATAAAAATGGGAGAGTTCTTATTACTGGCGAAGCGAGGGATGCAAGGGCTACCTATTCAAATTGGATTACAATCTGTTATGATTCTCTGGGAAATATGCTGTGGGCAGATACAATAAATAATGGAACACGCGATGCTGGATATGGAGCGATTTCAGATGGTGATAATTTTATTTTAACGGGATATTCTTATATTGGTGGTAGTGGAAAACTTCTTACAGTGAAATATGACCCGAACGGGAATATTGTATGGTCAGATACAATAGATAATTATGCCTGGGAAGTTGGGACAGATATTGCGATAGATACATTTAGTGGAGATTTTGTTATAGGCGGATATGTAGATTCACCCATAAATACCTGTGATTATTTTGTAGCAAAATATGATTCTTTGGGAAATATGCTTTGGTCAGCCACTTTGGATAGTGGAGATGCAGATTTTGCTCACGGTGTAGATATGGATAAAAATGGGAATATTATACTAACGGGAAACACAGGAGATTCATACAACGCAGATTGGCTTACTGTAAAATATGACCCATATCACGATGTGAAGATTACTTCAATTATTGCACCTTCTGATACAGTCATAAGTGGTTCTTCCCTTTACCCTGAAGCTGTAGTAGAAAACCTTACGGACTGGAGTGAATCACTTTATGTGAAATGTATAATTGGCAGTTATCTTGATTCAGTGTATATAATACTTGATAGTTTTTCCGTTGATACTTTAACCTTTTCCCAATGGATAGTTCCTCTTCAAGATACAGCCACCTATAGGATGAGAGTAATTTCTTTATTGTATGGTGATGATTCTACATATAATGATACTCTTACCAAAAATATCTTCGCATTTGACAGCACACCTCCTGTAATTGATTCTGCTGTTGCCTATGATGGAACAAACCCCGGGATTGGGATAGACGATGATGACTATGTAATACTGTTTTTTAGCAGAAAGACAAATACCCCTTTGATAAATGCCTTGAACATTGATAGTGTGTTTTACCTTTCTGGTAGACACTCATGGTTGGATGGATTTGGAATTATTGATACTACAATATGGAATCCAGAGGGGAATAAATTAATGATATGCCTATCAACTATTGCTTCTGTTCCCACTATATCACCCGGAGATACAATAACCCCTGATAGTTCAACAATAACGAGTATAGCAGGAATTCCCTGCTATAATACTGTTATTCTTAAAGGAAGTTTTAATCCATCAGGAATAAAGAAAGAGAATACAGAATTCAGGATTAAAAATTCGGGATTTACAGGGTTGTATCCCAATCCTTTTCTCTCTTATTTAAGATTAACCTATGGATTGAAAGGAAAGAGTAGAGTAAAGATTGATGTATTTGATAATGCAGGAAGAATAGTAAAGGAATTAAAGAATCAGGAACAAACAAGGGGTTTCTATTCTCTCTACTGGAATGGAACAGATAACACCGGTAAGAAACTACCTTCTGGGATTTATTTCATCCGTTTTGAGGCTGGGAAATATACAGATACGAGAAAGGTGATACTTATTAAGTGAGAAGTGAGAACTGAGAAGTGGGAAGTGAAAAGGATAGTTAAAAGTTGAAGGTTGAAAGTTAAAG
>WFRC01000202.1 GCA_015486685.1 Caldifarciminota bacterium | reverse complement strand
GGAGAAGGTTTAATGCAAAGTGCAAAATGGAAAAGACCATAATTCCAGATGAAGAGAATAGAGAGGAAACGACATATTCCCATTTAATGAGATTGCTTCACATAAGCAAAGCAAGGAGTGGACATTCGCAATGACAGCATTGACACGATGAATGCACTCCAAAATAATGCGGAATGCGGAAGTGAGAATGCGGATTTAACAGAACTCCCAGATAAACTGGGAAGTAAGAAGTAAAAACTGAGAAGTGGGAAGTAAAAAATCGTTAAGCGTAAAAACAACGTTTATTTTATCCAACATCTAACATCCAATATCTTCTATCTCCTCGCACTTTACGCCTCACGCTTCACATTCTTTTCTCTTTCGTTTTTCACGAATCACCACCACGGTCACGTTTGTTGCTTCTCTACTCATTCACTCATCTTTTCTTAACCTCTCTTTTCCCTATATACTCGCTACTTGCTACTGCTTTTGCACTTTGCATTTTGCATTTTTCTATCTGCTGTCTTTTTCACTCTGCCCTTGGGTGTGCAAGTTTATATTCTTCTTTTAATTTATTAATTGTCAGATGTGTATAAATTTGTGTGGTGGAAAGGGATTCGTGCCCTAATAATTCCTGAACTGCCCTCAAATCTGCTCCTCTCGACAGAAGGTGAGAAGCAAATGAATGTCTCAGTGTATGGGGGCTCATTCTGTGTAAATCCGCAACGCCTGCAATGAGTCTGTGTATTATCCTCTGGAGGTCTCTTGTAGTTAGTCGTTTTCCACTTTTGCTTAAAAATAGTGCACCCTCGTTCATTCCGCGAGTATCTAAATATTTTTTAATCCGTTTTATTACCGTATTTGTCAGGGGTAATATTCTCTCTTTTTTTCTTTTACCAAATACTTTTACAATAGAGGCATTAAAATTTATATCAGAGAGGTCTAATCCTACCAATTCAGATGCCCTGATGCCTGTTCCATATAATAATTCCAGAATTGCAATATTTCTTACATCCAGTTCATTCTTAATTTGAAATCTATTAAACATATTTTTTATCTGTTCTTCACTTAAAAAAGAAGGCATCTTTTTACCAATTTTTGGAGATTTTACAGATACAGAGGGGTCTTTGTTGAGTATTTTTCTTCTTCTAAGATACTTAAAAAATGATTTGATTGCAGATAATTTTCTTGCCACAGAACGATTGTCAAAATTGGAGGTGAGTAATTCTCCCATAAATGCTCTGATGTGAATTCTTTTTACTTCGTCTAAATCTTTAATCCCCTGGGTATCAAGAAAATTTTCAAATTCTCTCAGATCTGTTTTGTAAGACTTAATTGTGAGGGGAGAATAATCCCTGATTTTTAGATGCGTTAAAAAATCTGTTATCAAAACTCTATCAAAATCCATATCTAATAATAAAATATTTTTTCCAGATGTCAAGGATTTTTTTCTTGCATTTTCAGGAATGATTTATATTATAAATGAATAAAAGAGTAGTTATTTGCCTTCGGCGTTATTACACTTCGTTGTGTATTCGCTCCGCTGTCATTTGTTGTAAGCAAGATTTTCGGTAAGGGGTAAGAGGTAATGGGTAAGGGGCGATAGGAAGTGAATGGGTGGATGAGTTAACGAGTTGATGAGTAGATGGGTGGATGAGGAAGAGTGCCTTGTGCGTAGTGCTTCGTACTTAGTTAAAAAGTTAAAAGAAAAGGTAATAGGTAAGAGGCAAGAGGTAATGGGTGGATGAGTAAAGGATTAACAAACGTGACCGTGGTGGTAATTCGTGATTAACAAAAACAACGAGATAAACGAAATAAACCAGAAAAACGTTGATACGATGATATGGTGATACGGATATGAAAAAATTAGTGAATGAGTGAATGGGTAGATGAGTAAATGAGTTAAAAAACGAGATAAACGAAATAAACCAGAAAAACGGTGATACGATGATATGGTGATACGGATTAAGGTATAGTTAAATGTAAAATGTGAAAGGAAAAAGGTTACAACAAATAACGCCACAGGCAAACAACGAAACAAATTTATCCCGTGAAATGTGAAACTATTTCACTGGAACGAGATAGACCAAATAGACTAAATAAACGAAAAGAGGAGGTATGATGAGTACAATTATAGAAATTTTTGCAAGAGAGATACTTGATTCTCGCGGTAATCCTACGGTGGAGGTGGATTGTCTTACGGAATCAGGGGCATTTGGAAGGGCAGCGATACCTTCCGGTGCATCAACAGGAAAAAGGGAAGCCGTTGAACTAAGGGATAACGATGCATCACGGTATCTTGGCAAAGGTGTGCAAAATGCCGTTAAGAATGTAAATGAAATTTTAGCCCCTGAAATTATAGGAGAAGATGCATTAGACCAGAGATGGATTGATAAATTACTGATAGAGATTGATGGCACAGAAAATAAATCAAGATTGGGAGCAAATGCAATCCTTGGCGTATCTCTATCGGTAGCAAAAGCAGGTGCGGATTTTTTAGGTTTGCCTTTATATAAATATATAGGTGGAATCGGCACCTACATTATCCCTGTTCCTCAGATGAACATACTTAATGGTGGAAAACACGCAGGTAATAACCTTGAAATGCAAGAGTTTATGATTTTTCCTTATGGTGCACCGTCTTTTAAGGAGGCATTAAGATATGGTTCAGAGGTATTTCATACCCTGAAAAATATATTGAAAGAAAAGGGACTTTCTACAGGCGTAGGAGATGAAGGCGGTTTTTCACCAAATCTTGACTCCAATGAAGAACCCCTAAAATTGATTGTAGAGGCAATAGAAAAGGCTGGTTATACACCGGGAAAAGACATAGGTATTGCAATTGACCCCGCTGCGAACTCTTTTTATAAGGATGGAAAATATATTATTAAAGGGAAGGAACTATCCAACGATGATATGATTTCTCTGTATGAAGATTGGTGTAATAAATATCCCTTGGTTTCCGTTGAGGATGGACTTGCAGAAGATGATTGGGATGGTTGGGTAAAAATGACTAAAAAAATGGGAAACCGCATTCAAATTGTAGGTGATGACATTTATGTCACAAATCCAAAATATATTCAAAAGGGTATTGAGAAAAAGGCAAGCAATGCGGCACTCATAAAATTAAATCAGATTGGAACACTTACAGAGACGGTGGATGCTGTAAATCTCACACACAGAAATGGATGGAATACGGTAATTTCACATCGTTCAGGAGAAACAGAGGATACAACTATTGCACATTTTGCCGTTGCGGTAGGGTCAGGACAGATAAAAACGGGTTCGGTATCAAGGAGTGAAAGAATTGCTAAATACAATGAGTTGATGAGAATAGAGGAAGAAATTGGGGAAATTGCCCTATTCGCCCCGCCAAAAATCATCCAGATTTAAGAGAATCAGGGATATAATCTTCATCTCCATCTTTGTTGGAATATTCCTTTATCTGGTATTAGGTGGTCCGTATGGTGTTATAAACCTCTGCAAACTAAGAAATCAGAAGATTCGCATGGAAAGAAAAACATTGCAGTTGAAAGGGGAAAGGGTTTTGTTAAAACAGGAAATAAATGGACTTAAGAATGACACATTTACAATAGAAAAACTGGCAAGAGAAAAATTGGGGATGATTAAGGATGGTGAAATTATTATTGAAATAGAAGATAGTTCAAGACATAAATAATATTGTTAATTTTACTTGTTTTCCTGGTATCATCCAATTCAGACACAATTTATTATTATGCAGACAGTGTAATATATAATCAGAAAGATAGCAAAATCACACTTATAGGTAATGTTTCTTTATCTCAAGGTGGAGACACCCTGAATGCAGATACGGTATTTTATTTTTTGAAGAAGAAAGAGGTGGTTGCTCTGGGAAACCCCCTACTGATAGAAGGAAATCAAAAAATAAAAGGTGATTCAATCTGTTATTATACTGAAAAGAAATTCGGAGTAATTATAAACGGCAAAACCCGTGTGCAAAAGGGAAAGTTTTATGGCAAATATGCAAGGCTTCTAAATAAAAATACACTAAAGATTAGAGATGGATATTTTACTACCTGCAATCTTGACCCACCTCATTACTGGTTTTACTCACCAAAGATGAGAGTGGAACTAAACAATATGGTAATTGCCTCACCGGTGATACTCCTCGTCCAGGACATCCCACTTTTTATTGCACCATTCTGGTTTTTTCCTGTAAAAAAGGGAAGACACAGCGGGTTTATGGTGCCAAAATTTGGGCATAGTAACACAGAAGGTCATTTTATAAAAAATGTGGCGTATTATCTTGTTCTGGGGGATAACGCAGATTTAACTGTTGGGGCTGATTGGATTGAGAAAAAGGGTATTTTAGTGAATAGTGAAACACGATGGAACCTCCCGTTTTTACATTCAAAGGGCAATTTTAAGGGAAATTGGATAAAAGAGGCATCGGGCAATAAAAGGTGGAGTGTGAATCTTAAAAATGGAGGAACCTTACCATATAATATTCCATTTACTGCATTTTCCAATATGCAGAGCGATGAAAAGTTTCAGGAAAATTATAGCGACAGTGTAGAAAGAAAATTAATAAAGGATGTAGAATCATACCTTAGTCTCAGAAAAAATGTTTTTTCGGGTCAAATTAGCACAACATGGCAGATTAAAAAGGATTTTGAAAAAGATACTGTTACAAAAAAACAACCCGCAATAAACATTGTATTCCCTTCTGTAAATCCTGCGGGACTTAATATATCCAGTTCTGGTTCTTATCTTCGTGATGAAACCAAAAACAGTGGAAGCAATTTTTCTCTTCGTATCAATAGAGGAATATCGGTTTTATATTATCTTCATTCTAACCTCTCTTTCTCTCAGACTTTATATCTATTGCCTTCTCCCTATGGGGGGTTTGTCCATCCTTCTACAAAACAAATTTCGATAGGTGCAAATACACATATCTATGGGACATCTATGTTCGGATTTTTGATGTTTGAAAAATTCAGACATACAATATCTCCTTCAATTTCCTTTAATTACAGCCCTGTTGAATCGGTGCCTGATTATATAAAGGTTGGAGGTATTACCCCTTCAAAAGGTGGAGCGAGGTCATTAAACATCAGTTTGAATAACCTATTTCAGGGAAAGGTTGGGAAAAATACCATAAAACTTGTACAGGTAAATATAAATACAGGGTATGATTTTAATCAACACAGATTCCCCTCTTTAAGTTTTTCATCAAATTTATGGATTGGTAAGTATGCAAATATGAATTTAACTACCAATTATGACTTGATTCTAAAAAAATGGAGTTCTTTAAATCTTACAACATCTGCGGCTTACTCATGGAATTATTACTCTCGTAGAAATTCAATTTCTGTAAATTATTACAAAATGTTTGGGAGCACAATCATTACAAACACAAATCAGGTAAATGTTTCCACAAACCTCTGGCTGACAAAAAATTGGAAGATTCACTATGGTTTTCATTTTGATTTATTTACAGGAATGGTTACCAATAAGTCCCTTTCTATTTATAGAGACCTGCACTGTTGGGAACTATCTATTTCCTGGGCAAATTTTGGAACCGATTGGAAATATGATATAAAATTGGGGTTAAAAGCCATTCCAGAAGTAAGAATTGAGCGGGGTGTCCTGGGTATGTTTTTCTAAAACCTGTAAAAATGGGGAAAAAGTGTAAAAAAGTGTAAAAAACTGGATTTTTCAGGGTTTTAGGGCTTGACAAATCTAAAGCCCTTATTATAATTAAGTTATAAACTATAACAAAAGGAGGTGATAAACTAAATGAATAAGAAAGATTTGATTGAAGCATTATCAAAGAAGGTAGGACTTTCAAAGAAGGCTGCAAATGATACCATTGACACCCTTATAACTACGATAACGAAGTCATTAAAGAAGGGCGAGAAGGTAACATTTGTAGGATTTGGCACATTCACAGTAAGGAAGAGGGCGGCCAGAAAGGCAAGGAATCCGAGGACACAGCAGATTATCAAGGTTCC
>WFRC01000201.1 GCA_015486685.1 Caldifarciminota bacterium | reverse complement strand
CACAAACTTCGCATAACCCTTCGTCTCTAATACCCTCGTCATCGCCGATGTTAATGTGCTCTTCCCATGGTCTACATGACCTATCGTCCCTACATTGACATGTGGCTTCGTCCTCTCATACTTCTCTTTCGCCATTTTATTTACCTCCTTATCTTTTTTAAAAGCCTATAATAAAATATATTGGAACCTGTAATGTTCCAAGTCTTTCATAATCAGTCTACTTTTTATATTTTTACATTGTTTTCTGTAACAATGCCTACTAAGATAAAATTTTTTTAGATTTTGTCAACACTTTTTTTACTGTTTTGGTAATAATTTTAAAAATTTTTTTTTGCCTGCCCTAATAACATTTTCTTTTGTGATATCAACATCGGTATCTATATTGGTAATTTTTTCTCCATTCAGATAAATACCACCCTGCAAAATCATCCTTCTCGCTTCACTATTTGAAGAAACCAGTCCTGCTTTTTGTAAAACCTTCACTATCCAGACGCTATCCCCTTCATCTGTCAATGTATATGTAGGAATTCCTTCTGGTAGTTCCTTTTTAGAAAAAACCTTCATAAAATATTCCTCTGCCCTTATTGCATCACCCTTTGAATGATATATTCCTACAATTCTTTTCGCCAATTCCTTTTTAATATCCATAGGATTAACTTTCGGGTCTTTTAATCTTTTTTCTATGTCCTTGACTTCGTTGTCTGAAATATCAAGACACAAAGAAAAATACCGCAATATCAAATTATCGGGTATTGACATTAGTTTCCCGTACATTTCCTCCGAAGATTCTGTAATCCCTATATAATTATTATAGGATTTACTCATCTTCCTTATTCCATCAAGTCCTTCCAGAAGAGGCATAAGAATAACTATTTGAGGCGAAATGCCATATTCCTGCTGAATTGTTCTTCCTAATAGGTGATTAAATTTCTGGTCTGTTCCACCCAACTCCACATCAGCATTTACAGCAACAGAATCATACGCCTGAAAAAGTGGGTAAAGAAATTCATGCAAAGAGATGGGAACATTGCCCTTTAATCTCTTCTCAAAATCATCCCTTTCTAACATCCTTGCCACTGTATAGTGTGAAGCAAGATGCACAATATCCTCTGCTGTTAATTTTGAAAGCCATTCACTATTATATCTAAATTCTGTTTTTTCAGGGTCAAGAATCTTAAATACCTGTTCTTTATATCTTTCCATATTCTTTTTGATTTCCTCATTCGTCAGCTGAGGCCTTGTTTTAGACTTACCTGATGGGTCACCAATCTTCCCTGTAAAATCACCCACTATCAAGACAGCCTTATGCCCTAAATCCTGAAATTGCTTCAATTTTCTTAAAACTACCGCAAAACCTAAATGAATATCAGGCCCTGATGCATCAATCCCCAATTTTACCCTTAAGGGCGTTCCTGTTTTCAGCCGTGCCTTTAATTCAGATTCGGGTATAATTTCTGCTGTTCCTTTTTTTATAATCTCAAAATCTTCCATAAATAATTACCTCCTGATTGCAATCAATAATAACAAACGTGAACCGTGTTGGTGACTCGTGTTTACTTTTTTCGTTCATTTCGTCCTTAACTTTCAACCTTCAACTTCTCACTTCTTAGTTCTCACTTCCCACTTAAAATGTAATAACGCCACAGGCAAATAACTATTCTCATTCATTTTGCATTCTCCTGTTGCCTCATTCTTTCGTTATCATAATAAATTAAAGGAAAAAATCAAGGGAAAAATCGTTAAGCGTAAATCGTAATTCGTTAATCGTAAAAACAACAGAATAACTACGCCTTTCTTATAGGCGATCCTCCAATAATGCGGAATGCGGAAGTGAAACCGCTTACCGCCGACCGCTTGCCGCTAACCGCCAAAGGATATTTGCCAGATTGATGTAGGAGGGATTTACCAGCCCAGATAACTTTTTTGAAGAAGTGAAAAGTTGATAGTTTATGACTGACCCCGATATTCGATATTCAAAATAATGCGGAATGCGGAAACAATTCGTGAAGCGTTAGGCGTAAGCCGTTAATTGTAAAAACAACGCTTATTTTATCTAACATCTAACGTCCAATATCTTCTATCTTCTTACGCTTTACGCCTGACGTTCTTTTCTTTTGCTCTCGGCTGCCTTTCTCATCGGGGCTGGGAAGCCCCTCCTACATTTAACTTTTAACCTTCAACTTTCAACTATCCTTATCTTTTGGCTGGGAGCTGTGAGCTGGCAGCTGGAAGCCCCTATTCTTTCCCTCATTCACTTTCCTATCACCCATTACCGTTTTTTCAACTAATCAGACTAATCGGACCAATCGGACCAATAAGACTATTTCTTTCTCAACCTTAACCTATCTCTTTCCCGATGGTATCTGAATTAATGGTGTCAATTTCTGGTCAAATGGAGTAACGATAATTGTATTATTTGGAGAATTAACCAGTGCTTTCAAAGTCTGGATATAATACCACTGCAAATAAGGTGTAGTTAATGAATGAGAGATGATTTTTTGTGCCTTTGCAATACCTTCAGCCTCTATCCTTTTTCTATTTGCCTCCTGCTGTTCTTTTTGAATTACATACTTCATCTTCTGGGCATCCTGCTCTGCTGCAATCTTGTCATTTATAGCACTTTTCACCTTATCGGGAAGTTCCACATTCCTCAACAGCACCTTTTCACAGGTAATTCCTCTCTTCTGAAAATCTGATTCAAGGATATTAAATATATCATTCGTTACTTTCTCCCTACTCGCTGCATATATAGCAGTTGCTGTATATTTCACTGCTGCCTGACGAATTGCGGTTCTGATTGCAGGTCTGACAATTTTACCTATATAATCAAGCCCAATTTCCCTATAAACCTCAGCTGCCCTATTCTGGTCAAGATGAAACCATACAGTAACATCCATCTGGATTGTTAAACCATCGGCAGAAAGTGCAACTATTGCATCATCACCCCTTATCTGCCCTTCTCCTCTCCTTTTACTCATAGTATATGCCTGTGTTCTGACAGACATTTTTACAAGGGTTACAACGGGATTTACAAAATGCAACCCACTGGGTAAAACCTCTTTCTTAACTTTACCGAAAAGCACCTGAATACCTGCTTCTCCGGGACCTACAAGACGCACCATAGAAAGGATAAGGAATAAAGCCCCAAAAGCCATAATTGATGAACCTATTGTCCTTGAATGTATCCTTACATCGTTTGTTAAAAAAACAATGATACCTACAATAACACAAATAACAAATAATCCAATAAACATTTTAGCCTCCTGATAAATTATATGGCGGCGCAGGGACTTGAACCCCGGACACGCGGATTATGATTCCGCTGCTCTAACCAGCTGAGCTACGCCGCCTATGCTTTTATATAACAAATATAATAGATTTGTCAAGAACTTTCTGGGGTTAGGTTCAGCCATTAAAAATTAAAAACTTAGGGGAAGGACAGCCATAAACCGTTGGCAAAAATACGCTAACCGCTATCCGCTCACCGCTTACCGCTAAAAGGATATTTGCCAAATTGATGTAGGAGGGGCTTCCCAACCCTATATTTAGGGTATAGTTGATAGGGTATGGGGTATGGATACAAAACTAATAACGATGATACGATGATATGGTGATACGGAAATAGTTGTAATGTTGAAGGTTTAAGGTTGAAAGAGCGAAACAAAATTAACAAAACGAACGAAAAAAATGCAAATGTAGGAGGGATTTCCTAATCCCGATTATTTTACTAATAACGGTGATACGGATATGAAAAGATTAGTAAATGGGTAGATGAGTTTCTTGAGTTTATAGGGTTAGTAGAGTTTATTGAGTTAAAAAGGTTGAGAAAGAAATAGTCTGATTAGTCTGATTAGTCCGATTAGTTGAAAAAACGGTAATGGGTAAAAGGCAATAGGTAATGGGTAAAGGATTAACAAACGTGTTCGTGATGGTGATTCGTGCAAAACGAAAGAGAAAAGAACGTGAAGCGTGAGGCGTAAAGCGTGAGGAGATAGAAGATATTGGATGTTAGATGTTGGATAAAATAAGCGTTGTTTTTACAATTAACGGCTTACGATTTACGATATACTTTTGCATTATTTTTTGGCGGAAAGCGGTTAGCGGTAGGCGGTCAGCGTGCTCACTTCCCAGTTCATCTGGGAGTTTGGTCCTTGGATTTGGGATTTTTAATAGAAATCTTGTGAAAATCTGTAAGAATCTGTGATAAATCTTTTCCTAATACCAAACTTTACAAGAAGGTAGTTTTATGGCAAAAATAACATTAAATGATAAGGTACTTGAGAAAGTTTTTTTGGCAACTTCCCATCTCTTAAAGTTCCCGAATACAAAGATGTGGATAAATGAGGAGATTAAGCAGATTGGACTTGATTTTTTAATTTTTTATTTTACCTTTAATGGTAAAAAAAATCAAAGGAGAAAAATGAAGAATAAAAAAGAGCACATAAATTTCAAAAAAGTACTTGTATCTATACCCAATGAGAATAGAGAAAATGGGTATGCCATAGACCTTACAACTCCAGAACTTACTGCCCTATGCCCCTTCACCGGCAATCCCGATTTCTATAAAATTTATATAACATATCGGCCTAAAGAAAAACTCGTGGAATTAAAGAGTCTGAAAATTTATTTGTTTCAATTCAGAAATATAGCGCTTACACATGAGAAACTCTTAAACATTATTTTCGATGACCTCATTGAACTATTGGAACCAAAATATTTAAAAATTGTGCTTGATGTAAATGTCAGGGGTGGAATAAAGGCAGTAATTCAGAGAGAATTTGGAGGGAAATGACAGGAATACCCCTTGTCTGGATATATTGGGCTGTAAGTTTAACAATTGTAACATATATAAGTTCATTTATTGTTAAAAAATTCCCTCTTTACGGATATGCAGCGTTGACAGGATTTTATGTTATGTATCTTGGCGCATCCCAGATATTTGCGAGCAGAATTGTAATATTTAATATGGGCTTTTATAAATTTTATGCCCCTTCCGCAGTATTTATCTATCCATTTAGTGCCCAGGTAATAGATATGATAAATGAAGTTTATGGTGCTAAAAAAACTTATATCTCTATCGGTATTGCATTTATATCCCAGGTTCTTCTTATATGTTTTATCATTATGATAAGAAATCTTTCTCCGGCACCATTTTTTCAATATGAAGAGGCCTGGAGAAAATTGTTTGGGTTGAGTATCCGTATCATAGGAGCAAGTTGGATTTCTTTTCTTATTTGCGAAAATCTTGACGCGTATATCTTTGCAAATCTAAAAAGAAGGTTTGAAAAGAATATTTTACTTAGAAGCGTTACCAGCGATGTTGCTGATTTGACATTGGACAGCTTAATTTTTGTATCCATTGCATTTTATGGCATAATGCCCATTATACCTTTAATTATAGGGCAGATAGTAAGTAAAAATATAATAGGCATCCTTGATACACCATGGTTTTTGTGGTATAAAAAAATGGTCGGCAGCTCTGACCATAATTAGTCGTAAAAATTAAAAAACTCGGCAAAGACATTTGAGATTTTTAACTCTCATTTATCTAACATTTTTCCCTTTTGTTTTCCCTTTATCTCCTTTTTTAAAT
>WFRC01000200.1 GCA_015486685.1 Caldifarciminota bacterium | reverse complement strand
GAGGTGGCAGGTGAAGGACCTTGCCCAACTGCACTTTTCCTCGGCCCCATACATAACCAGGCAGGATATATGGCGTTTCTGGAGGGTCTATAGCTCGATCTATAAAAATAGGACCAAAAGGATCCCACTCTGGCGCTCAATACTCAGGAAGAGTCAGCGCATAAGACGTCATACACTCAAACATCACCTGTAGGTAACCGTTCACATTTCTAGATCGACGACGAACTCTCCTCAACATATCGAAGAAGGTAAGGAATCCTTAGGTAGGCTCATTTCATAAAACAAGGCATTGATAACCCCTTGTTCGGAATAACCCCAGGTTTCTACACTTTTTGCACTCATATCGATTCTTCTCCTTTTCGGTTTTACCTCACCATCAAAATGTTCCTATTGGTGTCTCTTATAAGTTCCCAGTTTTTCGTATGGTATTTTCTGGCTATTTGAAACAGGTCTATTTCCTCAAAAAAGTAGAAATGTTTTGGGTCAATTTGGGAGAGGTCAAGGACTTTGGATTTGAGGAATGAATCCATGTAAATAAGCAACAAATCCTTTACCTGTTCATCACTTAGATTATACTTCCCCATAAATTGGTATTCGTATGTCCCAAGTTGTTTAAAAATTCTGAAATGGACCAAAGTTTTTAAAAATGAACGGACAGACCTTCTAACAACATCTCTGTCACCAAATTGCTGCACCATCTTCTGGGTAATGATTTTTGAAGATACCACGCTTGATTCTTTTAAATTCAGGTCGATTTTCTTGATGATGAAGCCGGTAATTTCATAATCGAGTAACAGCTTCAAAAGAAACAAAGGTTGCATGTACACAAGCGGGTGTCCCTGAACCCATTCAATAAACTTGTTGTTTTCTATTATTGTGCGTTTTTCTTGAAATGAATAAATAAAGCTACGAAAAATAACCGTGCGAACCTTCCGCTTGCCTTCTTTACCTATTAATTCCTTCGCGATGTATTCAAATAGACGGTTGTATTTGGAGGGTTTCTCCCCCACCTGAATCATCTTCAGGGTTTCATAGATCCATTCTGGCTTAACGGGACGATCAAATCCAATCATGGTGCCACCTCTACAAAAGGCACAACAAGCTCGTCCAAGGTTATCCCTCCATGTGTAATCTCTACCTTATTTTTATACGAAAAAGACGTCCGATCCTTCGCGAGGAGGGCAATTTTATTTTTCACGAAAGGAATTTCATATTGATTAACGTCATAAAATCTTGCCAAATCAGATTTTTCTATTATTGTTGCGCGCCTGCATGAGGTTTCCATGAGATATTTGTCAACCTTTATCCCATTCCCTGTGGCCACAACTGTCCCATGGTCAGAGCAGAACCAAACCCTAAAGCCGCTACTGACCAGTAACTTTAGCTCCTCGCTGATTCTGGATTTTTTTAAGTAATTCACCACGTTTTTAAAATAGATGCCTTTACTCTTTTCACCCGGCGGCAAGATAGTTTTATGGGCCAATTCATCAAAAACATTGTAGATAATTTTTATGGCATCAATTCCCAGAAGTTGTTCTTGATCTGATAATTCTCCTTCCCTGAAGGAACACACGGTGTAATTTAAAAAGTTTTCAGAAAACGCCTTGTCCTCATTGGATGATTTCAGTTCATATACACTCTCGGCATTCCCATAAAAAATCGCGGAACGGGAAATCAATGTCATCGTTGGTATCAAGGCAAAAAGGGCCACTTCTCTGTATTGAAAATCGCATCCCAACAAATACTCCTTGAGCAAATGCCACTCCGCAATCCCCATGGCGTCAAAACAAACAAGGGCAAATTTTTCAGGTTTCTGCCTCTGGATATGGGAAACGATTTTGTCCACTGTTTTGAATTGTTCATAAAAGGCGTTTCGGACGATACCTTTTAGAATTAGTTGTTCGGTTGAACGATCCAAAAGGGAGACCATATCATCTTCTGGGGGCATCCCAACTTTGAAACACATAAAAACATACCTTCCCCAAAGCTCTCCCAATTCAAGTAAATCAGAATATGTCTGAATGGCATTACATTTTTGATGTAATTCTTCTCTGGTTTCTTTTAATTCATTCTGAAAGGAATAGAGGCGGGCTTCCGAGAGATATTCTTGGCAGTTTGTCTTCTCGATAAGTTGTAACACCCCGGCGTCATTTATATAGTCAATCAGCATTGCAAGCTCGGAAAGCGATAATCCTGAAAGCACATCGGGATTGATGGAAATGGGCAACAGTTGAATATCAAAATGGATAATCGTTACCTGATGTTCCAGATAGGCAGGTAGATCCAGGCCTGGTTTAACGATGACAATTTGAACAGATTTAATGTTGTCTAAAATTTCCTGGACTTCTGTTGCGAAAGAAAATTTAATCTGCTTTTCAGATAAAAAAGATTTGAAAGCTGGCCCACCTAAAAGGCCAATATGGTCAATGACAATATACTTCCCATGTCGGTCAATATTCAACCTTTCGAAAACATACGTTTGCCACGAACTCACATAAACTCCACATAAGCAATTTGGTGCAGTTCCATTTTAGGGACGATATTCCGTTGAAGCTGGAGTTTTTCCCACCGTTCTTCCTTTTCCTTCTCCAGCAATTTCAGTTTGGATTCACGGATATTCTCAATCTGGATATTTGAATAGGCATTTTGTTTAAACTTAAAGTAATCCTCAAATTTCCGTTCATGTTTCTCAATTTCGTTTAACCATACCAACTTTGTCGCGGTGAAAATTTCGATTGCCTTTTGCCCGGCAAACTTCAAGGCGGAAGCCGCGACAGCATGAATATCCTGATGGCAGACATAATTCTGGATAAAAGACACATTTTCAATATAGTTGTTTTCAAGATAATTGCTGATACGGTTATTGTGAAAAGATTCATCCTCCATAAAAACTGAGACAAAGGCTGTTTTCTTCTTATTTACATAGTTGGTAATGAACAGTTTGTAAATAAACCAGAAACCGCTCATCCCGCTGAACTTATTGATATCCACGCGAATCGCGGTCACGCTTCCCAACTGGAAATCAGATTCCATCTGATGTCGGATTTTCACAAGGAGCGGATGTTCCACATTGATAAATTCCGTGCTCGTTTTCTTAAGAGATGCCGCATTTTCAAACGTCACGTTTCGGTAAATTGTCGGCCCAGGCTGGGGAAATGGATTGTTGAAGTAGTAAAACTCTGGTTCATCCCGGTACCGATTAATCTTAATTCCTTTATAGGCAAGATAGTTAAGGACCAGATGCCTGATGACTGAGTTGAGGCGGGTGTTTAAAAGTTCCCTTGCGTCCTGTCTGAATTGAGAAAAAGGGAGCAGCAATTCATCTTTTTCTAAAATATCCCTGGCGCGTTGATAAATCTTATCGGCAAAGGCCTCAAGCTGCTTCTCTTCCGCCTGCCTCAGCTTCACCGCGTCGATATAAACTT
>WFRC01000199.1 GCA_015486685.1 Caldifarciminota bacterium | reverse complement strand
GTATTTGAGGATATATCTTTTCCCATTGACAGGCCAACGGTTCCAAACGCAGATACTTCTTCAAATGCTACCGGCAAAAATCCCGTTTTAGCAATAAGGTGTCTTTCTGTGAAGGAAAGAAGGGTGAATCCTGTGCCGAGGATAATCAAGCCAATTATAAAGATGACAATTGCCCTATCAATGTTATAATTAGAAATTCTCCTGTTGAGAAGATGAATGTTTACCTTTCCCTTTAATTTTGAAATGATATATGTAGCAATTACAGTAAATGTTGTTGTCTTTATTCCTCCACCTGTCCCTCCCGGGGATGCACCTATAAACATCAAAAGCATAATAACCATAATAGTAAACGGTGTAAAACTGCCCACATTTAATATGGAGAATCCTGCTGTTCTTGGAGTTATTGCATTAAAGAATGAAAATTCTATCTTCTTCGGGAGGTTAAAGATTGAAAGTGTATTGTTGTATTCTCCAAGAAATATGAAGATAGTTCCTGTAATAATCAGGATGAGGGTGGCAATTATGGTGATTCTTGTATGAAAACTTAGAAAAGGGACCTCTTTCCTTATTCTTTTTTTTACATCCCACATAACTACAAAACCAATCCCCCCCAGGATAATAAGTGTTGCAATAGTAAGAACAATGATAGGGTCTGATTTGAAATTTGCAAGATTATTGGAAAATGTGCTAAAACCGGCATTGCAAAAAGCACTTACAGATTGAAATACACCGTGAGATAGGGCAGAATTTAATGGGAAGCCTATCATCTTAAACCTTATGAAGAGAATAAAAAAACCTATTAACTCAAATATAAATGTAAATTTAATCACAGAAAGTACATATTCGGAAATTCCTGAAAGGGAATAGAGGTTCAAAGATTCCTTTGCCATTAATCCGCCCTTTATAGAGATATTTCTTCTAAAAATAAGAAAGAACAAGGTAGCAAATGCCATATAACCCAGACCACCAATCTGTATAAGAAGCAGGATAATACCCTTACCCATTGGAGTAAAATCTGCTGCTGTATCCTTTACAATCAAACCTGTTACACATAGGGCAGAGGTTGCAGTGAATAGGCTATCTACACCCGAAAGTTTTCCTCTGTGTGCATCAGGTAATGATAAAGCAGATGCACCGAGAAGGATGATTGCAATATAGACAATAATAATAGTCCTTACCGGTGTGAAAAAATTTCTAATCTTCATTGTCTTCCTGTATTGAATATACTCTGGATAAATGTTTGAGAAAAAACATCTTTGATGGATGAGGCATATATTACTTCAATCCCCGATTTTGCTTGTTTGGGGAGTTCTATTATTTCTTTTTTATTCTTTTCAGGGATAATAACTGTTTTGAGCCCAACCCTCTTTGCGGCTACTATTTTTTCAGCAAGTCCTCCTACGGGGAGAAGTGCGCCCCTGAGTGTAATCTCTCCTGTCATACCTATTTCGTTTTTAGTTGGTATGCGCTTTAATGCAGATAGTATTGCTACGGAAAGAGTAATACCTGCCGATGGTCCATCCTTTGGAACTGCACCCTCAGGGATATGAATATGTATATCTAAATTCTTATAAAAATTCTCTTTCAAACCAAACTCTTTATAGTGAGACCTGATATAACTCAGGGCTGCCTGAGCAGATTCTTTCATTACATCACCTAATTGTCCTGTTAAAATAAGTTTTCCCGTTCCTTCCATTATGCCTACTTCTATGGATATTACTTCACCACCTGCTGGTGTTACAGCCAGGCCTGTGGCAATTCCTACCCTTTTATCCATTACAACTTCATCTCCTATGTAATCAGGTGCCCCTAAAAATTTTTCTATCTGGTTTTCTGTAATTCTATATTTTTTTTCACCCTTGAATGCTATTTCTTTCACTATCTTTCGTATAATAGAAGAAAATGCCCTTTCTAATTGTCGGACACCTGCTTCCTTTGTATAATTTCTAATAATGAAAGAAATGGCACTATCAGAGATTGAGATAATATCTTCGGATAATCCATTCATCTTCAAAACCTTTGGCAGTAAATAATCTTTGCCTATTCTTACCTTTTCATATTCAAGATACCCCGGAAATTTGATAATTTCCATTCTATCCAGGAGAGCAGGGGGAATTGTGCTGGTTGTATTTGCTGTTGTAATAAAGAGCACATCTGAGAGGTCAAAATCCAGTTCTAAATAATGGTCATTAAAACTTCCATTTACTTCAGGATCCAATGCTTCAAGTAATGCGGAGGCAGGGTCTCCTCTATAATCCTGTCCGATTTTGTCTATTTCATCTAATAGGAATACAGGATTTTTTACACCTGCCCTTCTTATTTTCTGGATAATTTTTCCGGGTAGGGCTCCGATATATGTTCTTCTGTGTCCCCTGATTTCAGCCTCATCTCTAATCCCTCCAAGAGACACACGAATAAATTTCCTTTTTATAGCATTTGCTATAGAATGGGCGACAGATGTCTTACCTGTGCCAGGTGCGCCTACAAAACATAATACCTGTCCCTTAATAGCACCTGCTACCTTCAGAACAGCAAGATATTCCAGTACCCTTTCTTTTACCTTTTTCAATCCATAATGTTCTTTGTCAAGTATATACTTTGCTTTTTTGATATCAAGATTGTCCTTTGTCTTTTCCTTCCATGGGATAGATAATATCCAGTCAAGATAGTTTCTTACCACTGTCCCTTCTGGCGAGATGGGCATCATTTTCTTTAATTTTTTCCATTGCTTAATCGCGACCTTTTTTACCTCATTTGGCAGTGCCTTTTTCTTAATCCTGTTGTGTATTTCATCAATTTCGTCTACTTCATCATCATCCATTCCTAATTCTTTTCGAATTACTTTCATCTGCTCATAAAGGTATACTTTCTTCTGGTGGTCATTCATTCGGGTAGAAACTTCGTTGTGTATCTTTCTTTCAATCTTGAGAATCTCTATCTCAGAGGATAGAACTTCAAGTATAAATCTATACCTTTTTTCAAGTCCAATTATTTCAATGATTTTTTGTTTAGTCTCTATATTTACTTTAAGATTAGAGGTAATAAAATACGCCAGAGTCGCAGGGGAATTAAATTTTTTCGTCTGTGTAATAATTTCATTGGATATTGGGGGATAGAGATGGACATATTTTGTAAAATGTTCCTTTACCTCTCTCATTAGTGCCTGTATTTTTCTATTATTTTTTCTTTCTTCCGGAAGCATTATATAATTTGCATAGAATACAGTCTTTCTCATCCTGATATTAGAGACCTTTACTCTGATAATTCCATCTACAAGCAGTCTGTATGTGCCATCCGGAAGTGCTATTTTTGAATATAATCTGCCCAATACACCAACGGAATAAAGATTTTTTACCTTGATATCTTCATTCTCATCTACCAGTGTCAGAAAGATAAAATATCCCTCTGTATTTTCAGCAAGTTGAAGTGCATTGAGTGATATATCATGGGATACAATAATAGGTGTAAGCACATACGGAAGTGCAACATCGTCCATTAAAGGTACAACGGGCAACCTGGTCGGAAACTTTAAGGCATCATTCATTGTGCCTTTTTCCTCTTTTTGAAGTGGAAATCAGGCTCTTTGCTGTGTTTTACTGTATCTTCTGTGACTATACAATCTTTAACCCCATTCATAGAGGGAATCTTGAACATTATATCTAGCATAATTTCCTCAATAACCCCTCTGAGAGCCCTTGCCCCTGTGCCTAATTTTGATGCCCTTTCCACAATTGATTGCAAGGCATCATCTGTAAAGTAGAGATGAACACCCTCCCATTCAAGCAATTTTTTGTACTGCTTAATAAAGGCATTTTTTGGTTCGGTTAGAATAAGTTTCATCTCATCTTTTGATAGGTCATTTAATGGTGCAATTACAGGGAATCTTCCTACTAATTCAGGTATCATTCCATATTTCATCAGGTCTTCGGGGGCGACCTTCGTAAATATCTCGTCCTTTCTAATATTCTCTTCAAAGTCTTTGCCTGTCTTAAAACCAACGCTTACCTTTTTCACCCTTGATTCAATAATTCTTTCAATACCATCAAAGGTACCGCCGCCAATGAACAGTATGTTTTTTGTGTTTACCTTAATAAAATTTTGTTCGGGATGTTTTCTTCCTCCTTTGGGTGGGACATTGACAATTGCACCTTCCACCATTTTCAATAGGGCTTGCTGAACTCCTTCGCCCGAAACATCCCTCGTTATAGAAAGATTTTCAGATTTTCTTGAAATTTTATCAATCTCATCGATATATACAATGCCCTTTTCTGCTGATGCGAGATTATAATTGGCAGATTGAAGCAGTCTTACCAGAACATTCTCCACATCTTCTCCTACATATCCTGCTTCTGTCAGAGATGTTGCATCTGAAATGGCAAGGGGGATATTAAGAATTTTTGCGAGGGTTTCTACAAGGAGTGTCTTCCCTACGCCTGTGGAACCAATCAATAAGATATTACTCTTTTCAATCTCAATGCTGCCTGTTTTCTTCTTTGCAAGTATCCTTTTATAATGATTGTATACGGCTACTGAAAGCACCTTTTTGGCAAAATCCTGACCTATAACATATTCGTCCAATTTTTCTTTAATAATTTTTGGGGTAGGAAGAGAGACTTCTGGAATAATTGAATTGTGGTTATAATTATCTTCCAGGACTTTACTGAATGTTTTTACACAATGTTCACAGATAAATACGCCATTTTCTCCTGGTATCAACCTTCCTGAGGCAGGATATCTTCTCCCACAAAATGAACAGAAATAATTATTCTTTTTTCCCATCTTCTTTCTTCCTTGTAATTACATCATCAACGATGCCGTAGTCTTTTGCTTCCTGAGCAGACATCCAGAAATTTCTATCTGTATCTTTCTCTAACTTTTTTACTGGCTGTCCCGTATGGGTTGCAAGAATTTCCATTATCTCCTTCCGAATTTTCATAATCTCCTTTGCATGGATTTCTATATCTATTGCCTGGCCTTCTACTCCGCCCATTGGTTGGTGCAGTAGAATTCTTGAGTGCGGAAGTGCAAATCTCTTTCCCTTTGTGCCTGCTGTCAATAAAACTGCCGCCATACTTGCAGCCATACCCATACATATAGTAGAGACATCACTTTTTATATATTGCATAGTGTCATAGATGGCGAGTCCGGCGGAAACAACGCCTCCGGGGCTGTTTATATATATATTTATATCCTTTTCAGGGTTTTGTGCTTCAAGAAATAACATCTGGGCAATGACAGTATTTGCAATATTTTCATCTACAATTGAACCGATGAAAATTATCCTATCTTTAAGTAGTCTTGAGTATATATCGTAAGCCCTTTCACCTCTTGCAGTCTGTTCTATAACAAAGGGTATCTGATTTATCACTTTTTTACCTCCTTTAAGATAAAGTTTAGGGCTTCTTTCCTTAGAAAATTTGCCTTTACTAAATTTCCGATTATTTCTACCTGCTCGTCTGAAATATTTTCTCTACCCTCCAGAATTTTATCAATTTCCTCTGCCAATTTTTCATCACTCACTTCAAGGTGATGCTTCAGGGCAATGGCATCCAGTATCATTGTCTGTTTCGCCATTTTTTTTGCAATCTTTTCATCCTTTGTTTCCTTGAGAAATGAATTTAGAAGGCTGTCAGGAGGTTCTATATCTATCTGTTCCTCAATCTTTTCCAATACCCGGGTTTCCTCATCTGAAAATTTCCCTTCATTTTCTTTTTCTATTTGCTCTCGTAGGGTTTCCCGTAAATTCTTAAGGTTGTCGAATCCCATATCCTTTGCGAAATTATCTGTAAGCCCGGGTAATTTCAATCCCTTTACATCCTTTACAAGGATATGCACTTTTCCTTCATTATTTCTTAATTTTTCAACGGGGAAATCAGCGGGAAATTTTGTTTCTATATCCAGTTCTTCTTCTTTTTTCACACCCCTTAAATATTTTGTAAAAAACGGGTCCTCGCCAATTGTTACAGAAAATGATGGGATAGTATTTTTGCCATCCATTATATCAATAAATACAATATCTCCCTTTTTTGCCTTTCTTTTGACCGACTTTGCCTCGGCATTAATCTTTCTTAATTTTTCAATCTCTTTGTCTATTGCTTTCTCTATCCTATCTTCGGGATTTCCATCCAGTTTAATTTTATCAAAATCTATATCAATTTCAGGAGGAACTTCTAAGTTTGCATTAAAAGAAACCCCTTTATCCTTTGAAACATCCAGATTCTCTATATGAGGATTGCCATATACAAAAGGCAGATATTCATCCATAGTTTCTTTCATCTTTTCCTCAAATAATGTCTGGACGGCTTCATTCTCAAGATATTTTGAGTATCTTAATCTTATTAGTCCCAGAGGTGCATGCCCTTTACGAAACCCTGGAACCTCCATATCCTTTCTATACTTTTCTGCCGCCTTCTCAATCCTTTTTTGAAAGGCATCCTTATCTTCTTCGATATGAAATTCCTTTTTATAACCCATTTTCTCCTCTCCTTCTTTGCGAGAGGGGGGATTTGAACCCCCACAGTAAATTACCACTGGATCCTAAATCCAGCGCGTCTACCAGTTCCGCCACTCTCGCTTTTTCTATAATATATCAATAATCTTTCCCGTTGTCAAGAGTTTGTCCGAGAATTAACCGAAAAATCTTAAAAAAATCAAGAAATTAAAGAAAAGGCTCAATAAAAGTTAAATACTTTATTGTTTTAGAATATGGTGCTAATTCTATCTAAAAAAATGGCCCATCTATAAAATTTTATTATCTTCTTTTTGTAGAATAAAAAACAGAAAGGAAACGAAGTATTCATCAGCCTCCAAATAGGGGTCAGGCATTGACAATTGACAATTCAGTCTTAATACATTACATTGATATTTAAAAGAAAGTATGGAATTCCAGAATTGAATAACTGGCACATATTTGTTCACCCGAGAATTGATGTTGTGAGTTGAAAATGTGGCTAACGAAGATGTGGACAATCAAAGAGAGCGAATAATCTCGCAATAAATTGTCAATTGTCAATGCCTGACCCCTTTGAAATGAAATTTATTTATCCCTTGACAGCAAAAGAAAATATATTATTTTATGGGAAATGGGAATTTTTGAAAATATGAAAAAAATATTATCATATAAAGGTTATATCCTTATTACCTACGGTATGAAAATAGGAATATTTGAAATTGAGGAATTATTCCGATATAAGCAAAAAACAGGTATAAATCAGGTGATAATTATTGTAAAAGAAAAACCATTTCCATCTGTAATTCGTGAAGCAGAGAAGAATGGTATAAGGATTTTGGTATCCCCTACCCCAAAGAAAGAGATAAAAGAGACGATGATAAAGATTAAAGAGAACGGAGAGAATGTGATTGTAAAACCTGTAAGTGATATTGCAGAGAGGGGAATTATGGAAGATCCGTGTTAAATGTAAAATGCAAAATTAACGAAACAAACGAGAGAAGACCGTGAAGCGTAAAACGTGAAGCGTAAAACGTGAGGCGTGAAAGGATATTAAGAAATAGTTGAATGTTGAAAGTTAAAGGTTGAAAGGAATGAAGACGCTAACCGCTATCCGCTTGCCGCTAAAAGGATATTTGCCTATTGAATGAGATTGCTTCGC
>WFRC01000198.1 GCA_015486685.1 Caldifarciminota bacterium | reverse complement strand
CTTCCCCTTTCTAAGGATATAAAACGCGGTATGAAAATAGTATCCACTTTATCCTTCAGGTAATCTATGTGCCCGAATGCAATCTTCATAGGAAAACATATATCACTATGTGCAAGATTAATACCCGCCTTTAATATTGCTTTATTCGTTGGTGGCGAAAGCAAAATCTTCACCCCAAGACTCTTAAAAAAAACCCGCCAGAACGGATAGTATGTAAAAAATAAAAGTGCCCTTGGTATTCCTATTCTCATACTTTAATAATTATAAAAATAAATGAATATGTCAAGGGTTAATTTAACTATTTTTTAAGCATTTTTTAAAAAAATATAGATTTTTTTTCTTGACTTTAATGTTTTAAGATTTATCATTCACCTCTTAGATAACTTAAAATGATGGGAGGTGTTAAATGGGTATTATAATAATAACTGCTGTTATAATTTTTATCATTTCTCTTTTCTTCTCTATGTTTGGAAAGGGAGGAGGGGAATTTTATCTACCTGTGCTTATGACATTTTTGGTACTTCCATATTACAAAGCGGCAGGTATCAGTCTATTTTTGATATTTATTCAGAGTATATCTATGGTTACGGTATATTCTGGTAAAAATAGGCTTGTAGATTGGAAATTAGCAGTGCCTCTTTCAATATTTATTGCTCTTATGTCTTTTTTGGGCGGATTTATTTCAAAATCTATCCCTGCAGTCTATCTTAAAATATTCTTCATTGTTTTTCTTTCACTTTCTGCTTACTTTATATATAAGGAAAAATCAATCATTTCCAGAAAAGGAAAATGTTGTAAATGGCATAGAAGATTTTATAATAATGAATATGATGTAGATTTGTTTTTGACCTTTATCCCAATAGGAATAATTGGATTTCTGGCTGGAATGGCTGGTATTTCAGGCGGAGGACTAAATGTGCCTATTCTGATAATATTGAGTGGCATACCAATGCGTATTGCAATGGGAACAAATACATTCCTTATTCTTGCATCATCCTCTATGGCATTTGTTGGGCATCTAATGAAGGGTGGCATTGACCTCAAATTATGCCTGATATTTGGCACATCCATTATTTTTGGCTCACAAATCGGTTCCCATCTGCATGCAAAATTACATATCACTATGTTAAGAATTGGTTTCACGATTATACTAATTTTGGCTTCTCTGTGGATGCTGATTAAAATAATATTACCATAAAATCTCGTTAGTTTAGTCTATCTGGTCTGTTGGTCTATTTCGTTCCTTCTTGTTATCCTGACCATAAATTGTCATGCTGAACAGAGCCTGCCCTGACGAAGGTCAGGGTTTCAGCATCTTAACTTCCAACCCTCTTTTCTCATCCTTCCTTCTCCTTCAACCTTCAACTGCGTAATTATCGGGGCTGGGAAGCCCCTCCTACATTCTCATTTTGCACTTTGCAATAATTCCACCCCATCCTGTGAGTTTGCCACGCTCCCGTTGGTCGCTCGCAATGACAATGCTATCGGCTGCCTTCCTCATTTTGCATTAAATATCATTTTCCATACCCAAATTTTCTATATCTGATGGGGGCGGTTCTTGTTTTTTTGCTTTTTCCTAAAACGCTTATGTATACGGGCTAAACTTATAATCTTTTTCTTCCAGATGAATTAAAAAAAACAAGGGCCGATCCCTACTTATTTATTCTTTTAGCAAAGATTGAACCAGCGATTCAAATGTCTGCTTCATTGAAGGACTGAAACCCACAAATTTATGAGCAATTCTTCCTTTTTTGTCTAAAATATATGTAGTAGGTATTGCCCTTATCTGGAATTGTTGCGCAATTGCCTGAGTTCCTTTTAATACCATATAATTCATACCCATTGCATCAGAGAATCTTTGTAATGCTACGGGATTATCAAGCCCTACACCTATTACAGTTAAGCCCTTATCTTTGTATTGAGAATATAAATTTTCAAGAAATGGAATTTCTACTTTACAGGGTCCACACCATGTTGCCCAGAAATCTACAATTAAAACCCTCCCTCTAAATTGTGATATAGCATATTGATTTCCATCAAGTCCCTCAAGTGTGAAATTGGGCATTGACTGTCGGGCTGTTGTATTGCTACTGACAGTGCTTTTACTATTATTATTAGCATTGCTGCTGGCTTTTGCGTTTCCGCATCCTTGCAATAATAGAAAAATGATAAATAATAATGCTGAACTTTTTTTCATTTTTTCTCCTTTTTTTGATTAGAATTTTTTTTCACTGCCTGGTTTGCACCAATCAGTAGTGGGTCCCAGACAGGGGCAAATGGAGGGGCATAAGAAATATCTAATTGGGATAAGTCATTCACAGTGAAATTGGCATATAGTGCAGCAGTAAATACATCAATTCTTTGAGATGCACCTTCCCCGACAATTTGAGCACCTAATAATTTTCCTGTTCTCTTTTCAAATATAATCTTCAACCAAAGTTGTTTATGGCCCGGGTAATAATGTGCCCTATTTAACCCCTTAATTATCACAGAATCTGCATTAAATCCAAATCTTGACGCCTCTTTCAGGTTTAATCCTGTTTTTGCAACCTCTGTATCAATTGTTTTCAATATATTTGTTCCTGCAATGCCTGAGAATACAGCATTTCCTCCTGCTGCATTTTCTCCTGCAATCTTTCCTGTCTTATTTGCCGTTGTCCCGAGAGGTAGATATACACCCTGATTTGTTATAATGTTTTTTACCTCTATACAATCACCTGCCGCATAAATATCCTTTTCGGATGTTTCCATTTTTTCTGTTACCTTTATCCCATTAAATTTGCCTGTTTCTATTCCCGCATCTCTTGCGAGTGATGAACCCGGAGCAGCACCTATTGAAACAAGGACAAAATCTGTACTAATCTCCCTCCCATCTTCTAAAATAACACGAGACACCCTGCCATTTCCTGTAAATGATTTTACGCCTGTGGATTTAATTATCTCTATTCCGTAATTTTCAAGATGCTTCTCTACCAATTCTGCCATATCACTATCTAGATTTGGCAGTATTTGAGGGAGTTTTTCAACCACAGTAGTTTTAATACTTAATGAATGGAATATGTCAACCATTTCGATGCCTATGTTCCCTGCACCAATAATAACAACTTTTTGAGGATGATTTTTCCGAATAAAAGCACGGAGATTTATGCCATCTTCAACTGTCCTTAAAGTAAATATCCCATCTCTATTATTAGTCAAATCATCTGGAACCTTTGCATAAGCGCCTGTTGATATTACAAGTTTATCATATTTGTAATCTTCTGTCTTATTTTGCTCTAAATCTTCTACAATAATTTTATTTTCCATAGGAAGAATCTTCTTCACAAAGTGGTGAATTCTTACATCAATCCCTCTTTTTTTTCTAAAAAAATCTATGGGATACGCCAGTAAATCTTCGGGCTCTTTGATAAGTCCGCTAATAAAATAGGGTAATCCACAAGAACCATAGGACACATATCCTGTTTTTTCAAAAACAGTTATCTCCATATCGGGCATCACCCTTCTTGCCTTGCTGGCAGCACTCATACCTGCTGCCACACCTCCAATAACAAGGAGTTTCATCTCTTGATTCCTAATAATCTATCTATTTTATTTTTATTGAATCCAACAATGGGACGATTGTTTATTAAAACAACAGGAACGCCTGTTTGTCCTGTCATTCTCTGTATATCGTTGATAGCAGACCTGCGTTGTAAAATATTTACTTCCTTAAAACCAAATCCTCTATCCCTCAGATATTGCTTTGTTTTCCTGCACCATGGGCAAGAAGGTGTTGTAAAAATTATAATTCTATAAGACATTTCTTACCTCCCTTCTATGTATTTCACAGCCATTTCAGCAGCAAGTGCGCCATCTCCAACCGCTGTTGCAACCTGACGGAGGGGCGTAGTCCTCACATCTCCTGCTGCGAAGATACCTTTGACAGAAGTTTCAAGAAGTCCGCTTGTCTTTACAAAACCTGCATCATCCAGCTCAACCTTGCCTCTCAAAAAATCTGTGTTTGGCAGTAATCCTACATATACGAATGCGCCATCAACAGATATAAGTTTTTCTTTACCCGTTTCTCTGTCCTTTACCTTTATCCCTGACAGGTTATTGTCGCCTTCAAATGAAGTCAATTGTGAATTCAGCAAAAATTCTACATTTTTATGGGACCTAATTCTATCTTGCAATATCTTTTCGGCAGTCATATATGGCAAAAATTCAATAAATGTAATCTTTTTTACAAATTTCAATAAATACAATCCTTCTTGAATCCCCGAGTTTCCACATCCTATAACTGCTATATTTTTATCTTGAAAGAAAGGTGCATCACAGGTAGCACAATATGATATACCCTTTCCTCTAAATTTCTTTTCTCCAGGGACATTTAATGATTTTGGAGATGTGCCGCTTGAAATAATAACAGATTTGACTGTAAAATCACCTCTATCTGTTTTTAATACCTTTGAATTTGGTTGTGTATCTATATCCAGAACACCTTCACTGAAAATTTTGACGCCAAAATATTTAGCCTGTTTTTCCATTAAAGAGGTTAGCTCTTCTCCGCTTATGCCTTTATTAAAACCCGGATAATTTTCAATCTTATCTGTTGCAGCTGCAAGACCACCTACGACAACCTTTTCAAAAATAATGGTTTTTAATTTTGCCCGTGCCGCATATATACCTGCTGTAAGCCCCGCTGGTCCTGCGCCAATAATACCTATATCAAATGCCCTTTCTTGAATCTCTTCTTTCTCTGACCCCAATGTAAATTCCATCGTTATTACTCTTTATATCCTTTTAATACCTCTTGAATGAATTGAGGTTCCGGGAGGGCACCTTCAAAGAAATAATCATCATCCATTACCATTCTTGGAACAGCGGAAACACTATATTTCTGGGAAAGTTGCGGATATTCATTTGCCTCAATCATTTCTCCTGTAATATTGGAATTGACAAATGCAAATTTGTGTGCCATCCTGACTGCTTGCGGACAATACGGGCAACTTAAGGTAATAAAAACTTTTATATTAAAAGGTTTTTTAATCGTTGCAAGTTTTTGTATTGTATCAGGAGAAAGGTCAACCATATCTTTACCTACATCTATAATATCCTCTATCAGGGAACTAAACTCATAACCTCCCGGTATACCGTAATACCTCATACCCATTCCGCCATTTCTCGGGATAATAATGGATGGTATGAGTGCAACCTTATACTTTTCCATATTTTCTTTATCTGTATCGCCATCATAAACAGTAAGTGTTATTTTCGGGTGAAGTTGCTCCACCTCTTCTAAAATCTCTTTTGTCTGCGGACAATACATACAATCGGAAGAATTGCTTGTAAAATGAATAATATTTACAGGTTGCTCAATATGTTTTTCAAATTCTTCCGAAAGATATTTTTTATCATCTTCTTTTAATAACCCCATCAATAAGCCTCCTTAATGTTTTAGTTTGTTATATATTTTATTGTTTGTGATATGGGATAGAATTTGTTCCGTCCTTTCACATTAGTATAATAAAAATTTTATAGTTCGCAACAAATTTTTTAAACTCGGGGATTGATGTCAGATATTTACAGGTTCACAAATTGATATATCCCCTATCAAATGAAGATTTCATAGGAATAGACAGACACCAAAAAAAAGATATGAATGACTAAGACATTATGGTATCAGGGAAATGGGAAATTTGCAAATAGACCTTGATTATTTCTAATAATATTTATATATTGTGGGGTCAGTCTTGTGAATTGTGAATTGCAAATGGGTTGAGTGAGTAAATGAGTTGAATGTTGAAAGAGAAATAGAGTAGTTATTTGCCTGCGGCGTTATTACACTTCGTTGTATATTACGCTTCGCTGTATATTTATTGTAAATAATGAACGAAATAAACGAGAGAAGACCGTGAGGCGTAAAGCGCAAGAAGATAGATTGGATGTTAGATGTTGGATAAAATAAGCGTTGTTTTTACGATTAACGAATTACGATTTACGCATCACGATTTTTTACTTCCCACTTCTCACTTAATTTAATAAGGAGGTATAATATGAAAAAAGTATTGGTTGCAGGTTCTACGGGGTATCTTGGCAAATATGTAGTTAAAGAATTTAAAGAGCAGGGCTATTGGGTTCGGGCACTGGCAAGAAATCCCAGGAAGATTGAGAAGGAAGGGCCATTTATGGAACCTGCCATAAAAGATTATGTAGATGAAGTTTTTGTTGGGGATGTTACAAAACCCGAAACATTGGAGGGACTTTGTGATAGAATTGATATAATTTTTTCCTCAGTAGGCATTACCCGCCAAAAGGATAAACTCACATTTAGAGATGTCGATTATCAGGGGAATAAAAATATTCTTGATATTGCCCTGCAAAAATCCGTAGAGAAATTTATCTTTGTTTCCATTTCTAATGTTCATCTTTTTAAGCATCTTGAAATTGTGAAGTGTCGTGAGAATTTTATTGAAGAATTAAAAAACTCCGGGCTCAAATATACAGTGATTCGTCCAACAGGTTATTTTTCAGATATAAGTGAATTCTTAAAAATGGCAATATCGGGTAGAATATATCTGCTTGGAGATGGTAAAAATAAAATAAATCCTATACATGGGGCTGACCTTGCAAGGGTTTGTGTTGATGGAGCAATAAACAATAAGAATGAAATATTGGTTGGAGGTCCTAAAACATATACAGAGGAAGAAATTGCTAAAATTGCTTTTTCTGTGATTGAATCTCCACCAAAAATTACCAGAATACCAATATGGTTCGTCAATATTATAATCAGAATGCTCCGTCCATTTAATAAACATAAATCAAATTTAATGGAGTTTATTTTAGCAACGCAACAGAATGATGTAATTGCTCCTCCATCGGGTAAACATAGCCTTAAAGAATACTTTGAGGAAATGGCTGAAAAACTGTTAAGAAAACGGTCATCATCGTATTTTTGAGATAAAAAACAAAATTAAGCTAATAAATTTTTTCAAAAAAAACTTGACAAATTTTATATCAATAATTATATTAACCGTAAGATATTGACAATCAGATGGTTATAATTAAGTTTATGCCAGAATTAAAATAGCCATCCAGAAAATTCACTAAATTTTGGCGACTCACATCAGAGCATCAACTCCCCATAAACTTAATAACGCAATCATCAATACGGTAAACGGGTTTATTGAGTTTATTGAGTTAGAAAATGATAAAACCCGTGAGGCGTAAGGCGTAAATCGTGAGAAGATAGAAGATATTGGGTGTTGGATAAAATAAGCGTAGTTATTACAATTAACGCCTTACGCTTTACGCTTAACGAATTGTTTCCGCATTCTCACTTCCGCATTCCGCATTATTTTTGGCGGAAAGCGGTAAGCGGATAGCGGTAAGCGTTCTAACTTATTAAACAAGGAGGTTTTATGAAACACTTATTTGCAGTTTTATCAGTATCATTGGTTTTAATTGGTGTTCTAACTTTGAATGCACAGCAGTATGTGATTGAGCGGGCAGATACACTGGATAATGGTGGTGATGATTATGCTCAGGGCATAGCAATTGATACAAGTGGTAATGTTTATGTTACAGGGATTTCCTTTGATTCAACCACTAACTATCTTACAGTAAAGTATGATTCTCTGGGGAATATTCTCTGGACAGCAACAATAGATAACGGCAATGATGATTATGCTCGGGGGATAGCGGTTGATAATAATGGGAATGTATATGTTACAGGCGTTTCCTATATTGATTCAACTTATGATTATCTTACAATAAAGTATGACTCTATGGGCAATATTGTCTGGAAAGACACACTGGATAACGGCAGTACTGATAAATCTTATGGAATAGCGGTTGATGGAAGTGGAAATGTCTATGTTACAGGATATTCCTACATTGGTTCAAGTTATGATTATCTCACAGTGAAGTACGATGTCTCTGGAAACATTCTCCG
>WFRC01000197.1 GCA_015486685.1 Caldifarciminota bacterium | reverse complement strand
TATAATCTTCATCGCAGTGGCAATACTACCCAATCCCACTCCTATAATAATACCTCTCTGTGCTGCCATATTCGGATACATTAATATCCATTCAACAAAATCAGGTAATCCTTTCCACATCAGGGCACCGACAGGAACCCTGCCGAGCATAACGATAACGGCAGTTACAAGCAAAAGCGTTGCTTCTAAGTTTCTTGCCCTGAATGCACGAAATGCAGCAGATGTAATAAAGAATGCAAGCAAGGAAAACATCGCTGCCTGAAGAGGTGCATATACATAGTCATACATAGAATTAAAAAATGCCCCCCTGTTTGTCAAAAAACCTGCAAATGCCATAAATAGAACCGAAGCAAGGGCAATGATACTATACCAGTAACCTTCTGCTTTTCTCTGAATTTTTCTTGTATGATACATTGTAAAACTCCTCCATGCAAAAAGATACATAAATAGGGAAATAATAATAAGCCACTGCTGGACCATTATTTTGTAAAATTCCTGTGAAACAGGATGAGGAATAAAGTATTGAATGACCATTATAAAACCTGCAATAAATGCAATTGCCAGGGGTAATTGTTTTCTCATCATTCCTCCTTATACCTTTAGAAAATTCAAAAATAGATTTATATGGAAAAAGGAAAATACCGTTGCCAGTCCAAGCAAAGTAAGTATGATAATTTTGCCCCAATCCTGTGCCTTTATACTACCGAGTAATTTATGGTCTCGTGAAAGATATGCACTTGCGGCATATAATTCCTCACCAATAATGGTAAAATCACAGGCAGCAACAAAAAATGGTAATTGGGCTACTGCATCTGTTCCTGCAATCTGAATTGCACCTGTCATATTCCCTGTCTCTGCTAAGATAAGAGATTCTGCATAGAATGTACCCATAAAGAGGTTCGTTCCGGGTTTTTCCCTCACCATAATACCATCCACACCAGCGGCATAGGCAAATTGGCTGTCCGTTAAAAAGAACACATTATCCTTGCTGAATGCATCGGGTCTCCCTGCCTCTGTATATGCTTCTTTAACAACCTGCTGTGTTACAGTCATCACAATAGGGTCAAAATTTGGTACCTTAAGTGTAGTATTATATTCCGCAGCCTTTTTTGCAACAGGACTCAGGATGTTTACAGCGGCAATCGTAGCAACATCACTCATAGTTCCTAATCCTGGTACATACAAAATGGGCTTCCCCATCTCTGTTGCCCTTCCTACTGCTTCATCCAGTGCATCAAGACCTGCAATCTTTCTTATGAATAGATTTTTACCCCTTTTTCCTGTCTCAACGAAATAGATAACCAAAGCGAGGTAAATGATTGTTGCAAGGAGAATGTTTATCTTACTTCTGTTAAACCATTGTGGAAAAGATACTACCGGTAAAGTAGGTGCAGTAAAATCGGAATATTCACCATTTACGCCCTTTGTCCTGATTTTATAAGCATAGTGAACCCCATCTTTCACACCTCTGCTATCATCATATGTATTTAAACCCGCCCTGATATGTCCTAAATAGGTAAATTCACCGCCCTCTTTGGAACGAAAGATTTCATAACTTTTGACCAATCCTTTTTCTTCATCGGGTGATACTTTCCATTTAATTGTAATAGACCCACCTTCGTCATTTGGCGTATCAAAAGCCTTTACATTTCCGGGCGGCAAAATAAGTATTATCATCCATATCAAATTCATCATACCTCCTTAATAATAATGTTAAAAGTTGAAGGTTCAAAGTTAAAAGTAGATTGATAGAATGCTGATTTTGTGCTTCAACCTTTAACATTCAACCTTAAACATAGTTTTTTATACAATCTCTACGATATTTTACCCCAATATAATAAATAAAATTATTTAGTCAAGGGAAAAAAACATTTTTATCAAAAATCGGGTTGACAATGTGAATTTTTTTGTTATATTCAGGAAGGAGGTGATGTATATATATGAAAGCATTGATTATTGCTGCTGGTAGAGGCAGTAGAATGAGACACAAAAAACTTCCTAAGCCTTTAATTTATATCTATGGATTATCACTTATTGAGCGTATCTTGCTGTCGGCAAAAAAAGCAGATATCAAAGATTTTGTTATAGTTCTGGGTTACAAGGGAGAAAAGATTAAGAGGAAATTGGGCAGTGGAAAGAGATATGGGATAAATATAGAGTATGTGATGAATGAAGATTGGGAAAAGGGGAATGGCGTGTCCGTATTATCTGCAAAAAAAACTCTGAAAGCGGAAAATTTTATCCTGCTAATGGCAGACCATATTTTCAACGAATCCATTTTGAAAAGATTGATAAAAGTACCACTTAAAAGGGATGAATGTGCTCTTGCAGTGGATAAAGATATAAAGGGAGAACATTTTAATCCTGATGATGTAACAAAGGTATGGATTAATGACGGAAGAATAAAAAAGATTGGTAAGGCATTAGAAAGTTATAATGGTGTAGATACAGGTATATTTTTATGTTCTCCAAAAATATTCGATGCACTTGAAGTGAGTATAAAAAATGGAAAATATGCCTTATCCGCGGGCAATCAGGTGCTTTCAGATTGGGGAAAGTTGAAGCCTGTTGATATTACAGGTAAATTCTGGATTGATGTGGACGATAAGATTGCCCTAAAAAAGGCAAAAGAGGTTCTTATTCAGCATTTAGGGAAAATTACCGATGGACCCATCTCAAGAATATTCAATAGACCCTTATCCACAAAAATTTCTGCTTTTCTTTCAAAATTAAGCATTACACCCA
Organism: Caldifarciminota bacterium; assembly: GCA_015486685.1. GTDB lineage: Bacteria > Hydrothermota > UBA3072 > WFRC01 > WFRC01 > WFRC01. The sequence goes on along the minus strand of WFRC01000197.1, from coordinate 3,263 downwards.
ACCAGATTAGTTTCATCTCTTTTCTTACCGCTATTATTTCTGCTATCTTCTTTTCAAACGGGAGATATATTTATTTTATTATTGGCGGCATTTTTGCTCAACTCTCCTCCATTCTGGATGGTTGTGATGGGGAAATAGCAAGGCTCAAATTTCAACAAACAAAGTATGGAGGATGGATGGATAGGATACTTGATAGGTATGCAGATGCATCTATAATTTTCGGAATTATGTATGGAATATGGATAAATACAGGTTGGAGAGGTGTGTGGATATTAGGCTTTATTACTTTAATAGGTACATTTATGAACAGTTATACAGCAGGATGGTATGATAGTTTTTTAAGAGAAATAGGAAACAAGAAAAAGGGTTTCAGATTCGGAAGGGATGTAAGGCTATTTATAATATTTCTTGGCGGCATTTTTAACCAACTCCTACCTGTCCTATTTATACTCGCACTACTGACAAATTTTGAGTCCCTAAGACGACTGTTCCTGTTAAATAGATTGTCAAAATCCTCTGAGTAAAATTGAAAAAATGTATACCATTCTTAAATCCTTAAAATTCAGGCCATTCCTGCCTGTAAAAATTATTTTTGGTACAGGCAGTATAAACAGTGCAGGAAAATTGATAAAAAAAATTGGGACAGAGGCACTTATAGTTATTGGCAGAGGAAGTATAAGAACCAATGGGTATCTTGATATACTTACAGAACTGCTCAAAAATGCATCTATAGATTATAAAATATATGAAGGGATAGGTGAAAATCCCACTGTCGCAATAATAGATAAAGGTGGCAAACTTGCGAGGGAGTTTGGATGTAATGTAGTAATAGGATTTGGGGGTGGAAGTGTTATGGATGCTACTAAGGGTATAAGTATTGTTGCAAAAAATTCAGGGTCTATATGGGATTATATATCATTTACAGGCAAAAAAGGCAAAAGAATTGAGAACTCTCCACTCCCAATTATTGAAATACCAACTGTATCTGCATCAGGTTCCGAAGCAAATGGAGGTGCAGTGATTACAAATGAAAGAACCAGAGAAAAAGCAGTCCTTATAAATAAGTACTTATTCCCAAAATTTTCCATAGTTGACCCTTCTTTGACAGTCTCAGTTCCATTAAACACCACAATATTTGGAGGTGTGGATATCCTTTGCCATATACTTGAAAGATATGTAACATCCACCAAAGGTGTTTCATTGACAGATAAAATACAGGAATACTTAATGAAAATAGTTGTGGTTTTCCTTCCAATGGCTGTCAGAGAATTGGATAATATCCATTATAGAGAGATGCTCTCTTTTGCATCTACGCTTGCCTGCTCTCGATTTCCAGATATAGGCGGAGGGAGTGGCGATATGACGCTTCATGCATTGGAACATCCTATATCTGCATTTCATCCTGATATTCCTCATGGCGCAGGCCTTGCATCGCTACTTCCTGCTTATCTTGAAAATGTGTGTGATATAAATGGATACCGATGTAAAAAACTTGCAAAAACGCTCTTTTCCAGTAAAGACTTGAAAAAATCTATAAAGGCATTTCTTGAAGAAATCGGTGCATTTACACCATTGAACAAATTAGGAGTAAAAAAGAGTGAAATTCCGTTCCTTATAAAAAATGCGAAAAGGACAGGCTACTGGCTCAATACCCATCCAAAACCTTTAACCGATAAGGACATATTCACCATATACCAGAATTCATTTTAGCACAAATTGAGAGATAAAAATTTATAACCCCCTGATTTTCATCCATTCTTGGTGTCGGTGTTTGATTGTCAAGCGTTTTGGCCGAAGATTTCTCTTAAAAATCGCGACGGCTTTCCTTCCCCTGTTAGATAACTATAACCTGTATTGTATGTGAGGTAAACACGCTCCGTTGCCCTTGTTAATGCAACATACATCAGCCTTCTCTCTTCTTCTAAATCTTCTTTGGTGGTCAGCGAAGCAACACGAGGAAATACATCATCACGCAGACCAAAGATAAATACAATAGGGAATTCTAATCCCTTTGCCTTATATACAGATAAAAGATTTACACCCTCATCTCCGGAAAATCCTGCATGGGATACATCCTTTATGTATCTCAGAAATGTTGAGAGTGACTTCCCCGGAAACTGCAATTCAAATTCTTCTGCAGACCTGATGAATTCATCTATATTTTCTATCTTCTCTGTTGCATCTTCTTTTTTCAAAAAATAGTCTATACAACCGCTGAATTCAACAGCTGAACGCACAATCTTTGGTATGGGTATCCCGAAAATCGATGATGAAAGATACTCCAGAACCTTATACCTCTTATATGTTTTACTACCTTTTCCTATATTTTTAATGTATTCAAAAATTTCACCCTTCTTAAAGTGTTTTTTTGAAACGAGATTATCCGGATAATTTAGGGCTTTGTAGAGTAAGGAAGCATCCTTTGGTTTATTTATATATGAAAGGACATTTATAAGACCGGTGATTTCTTTTCTCTCGTAAAATCCACCACCAACAGATGTAAAGGGAACACCCTTTTTGTTCAAAATCTCTGTAAGTTTTCTTGATATACTGTATGACCTGAATATTACTGCAATATCAGAGTAATTATGTCCCTGATGAACAAGTTTAATTATCTCTTTTCCAATAAATTCAGCCTCACTTCCCATTTTTGGAAAGTATTTCAGAATTAGTGCATCTGATGGTGTGTTTTTCTTTGGAATGATAATTTTCTCCTTCCTGTCTTGATTATGTGATATGAGATTTATCCCTGCATTCATTATTTCTGGAGGTAACCTAAAAGATAATACAAGTTCTTTTACGCCTGCTGGTGAAAATAGAGATTGAAAATATTTTATTCCATCGCGCGATGCACCTCTCCATCCATAAATCATCTGGTCTTCATCGGCAGTAGCAAAAACCCTATTCTCGACAGAATAAAGGAGCTTAATAATCTGTCTCTGGACAGGATTTAAGTCCTGAAATTCATCAATAAGTATATACTGAAATTTTTTTTGATAATCCTTCCTTAACTTATTGTAATCTTTGAGCAACCTTACAGTGTAAATCAGGATGTCATCAAAATCCATTGAATTATTCTTTTTTAAGTATTCCTGATATGACTGCCACACATTTAAGATTTTCTCATCAATAAATGGCAGAGATTTATCCCATGGTAAAAAACCTTGAGATTTGAGTTTTTGAATCTCGTTTAAGCCATATTTATAATCCACGCCTAATTTATTACTCACCTCTTTCATTACTTTTGACTGCTGTAATGGAAT
>WFRC01000196.1 GCA_015486685.1 Caldifarciminota bacterium | reverse complement strand
TACCTATTTGCCATCTACCATAAATGAGGTTATAATTATTTTAAGCGAATTAGGGTATAACCTATTGCGTAATGGTAATGGTGGAATTATAAAAATCAATTATGAAAAAGACAAGATCGGAATTACAGCGATAAATAATAATGGTAAAAATTTCCCAAAATTTGCAATGGATAATGGCTTTTCTACACGGAATTCTCTTGGCATAGGGTTAGGTGCTATAAATAGATTAGCAGATAGTGTATTTATATCTTATGAAAATAGGCTTAAAACTAATGTAATAAAGTTTGCCAATCCAAAAGAGATAAAATTTAAATCAAATATTGCTGTAATATCTTATCCTAAGAATGGCAACATAGAAGAAAATGGTGATGGCTATACTATTATTTATAATCATAATTCAATCACCTTTGTTGTAGTAGATGTGCTCGGTCACGGACCAAAGGCTTATAAAATTAAAAAATATATTATAGACCTTATTGAAAAAAATGCTAAAAAGTATGAAGATTTATTTGAGTTATTTTCATATTTACATAATGCAATGAGAGGCAGTCTTGGTGCCGCAATAGGTATTGCAAAGTTGTTTATGAATAATACAGCCAATTTAGAATATATTGGGTTAGGCAACATTGAGTTGCGTATTTATACTGACTCAGGTATGGATTATTTACGTTCAAAAGACGGCGTACTTGGAGAAGGTAATCCCAAAATTTTCATTGAAAGAAGAAAATTATCAAAATGTGTACTCTGTATGTGGAGTGATGGCATATCAAATAGACTAAAAGTAAACAATACAAATTTATCAACGATAGAAATTGCACAACATCTTATGGATACCTATCGCAAGGGTACCGATGATACCACTGTACTTGTAGCAAAAATTGGCAGAATCCTTTAATCTCCTATTCCTTATCACTTCTCTTATATCACAAATTTTGGTAAGCAGTTATTTTCCTGCTTGACAAAACCAAAAAACTTTCTATTTTTGATTATGCTAAAAGAATCGCCTAATTTAGAAAAGGATAAAAAATTCAACTGGCTAAATCTCTTTATCGGGGATATTTTGAGACTTCTGCGCGAAAAGAATAAATCCCTCTCCATCAGAGAGATAATGGATGATACAAATGTTGATAAATATGAATCCCAGCGAGCTGTAAAAACTATGGAGAAGCAGGGATTGGTCAGGTTCGAAAATAATAATATTTCAATTACAAAAGAGGGAAGCCGAAAGGCTGAGGGACTATATAGAGCACATAAAATAATTGAAAATTTTCTTGGTGGTGGAAAGCATGCACATATTATTGCCCACACATTGGAGCATATTCTTTCAGACGAAAAGGTGAAAGATATAAAAGAAATTTTAAGCAGGAAGAAAAACGCCATTAAACTTGATAATGTGGAATCCGGTTTTAAGGGGATAATAATTGCCGTAGAAGAAAAAGACCCAAAAATAATTGCCCGACTACTCGGATTGGGTATTTTACCTGGTAATGAGTTTGAAATTATCAAAAGAAGAAAGGATAGTACAATCCTATTTATAAACGGTAGAATGGCTGTCATCGGTACCAACCTTTGTAAAAAAATATTCGTAATTAAATGAAAAAGGTTCTTCTTTTAGGCCAGCCGAATGTGGGTAAAAGCACCCTCTTGAATGCATTGACAGGTGCAAAGGTAGTTATCTCAAATTATCCCGGTACAACAGTAGACCTGTCAAAAGCACATACAACAATAGATGGCGAAGAATACCTTTTAATTGATACCCCCGGTGTTTACAATCTTTTCCCCTCAAGCGAGGAAGAGAAGATAACAGAAAAAATGGTAATGGATTGGGGATATGATTTCATAATTCAAATTGTTGACTGCGGCGCCCTTGAAAGGGGCTTGATAATTACATTACAACTAATAGAACTCAGAATCCCTTTCATAATTGCTTTGAATTTTGTAGAAGAATCTGAAAAAAGGGGAATATTCATAGACGAAGAAAGATTAGAAAGTATATTGAGCATTCCCGTGGAAAAGATTAATCCCCTGAAAAAAAATGGCGTATCTCATCTATTAAAGAGGATAAAGGATATAAATGTTTCTTCCTTTAAGATTCAATATGAGAACCATATAGAAAAGGCAATATCAGAAATAGAAAGGGAGATAGATAGAAATAGCAAATTTTCATCCAGAGGCATTGCAATAAAAATACTGGAAAAAGACCTTATTGTTTGTAGTATGTTTAATAAAAAATTTGATATAAAAATTATCAACCATCCTAATATTTCAATGGATGTGCAGGTTACACGCTCGGGATATGCATCAATGCTTGCAAAGGGTGTTACAGACCTGAAATCGCATAGGGAAATTCTCAATAATTTTGATAGAATTATCCTATTAAACAACTGGACAGGAACAATATATACCATTTCCATCTTTTTACTAATTTTTGGAACATTATTATATCTGGGTGGTTGGTTTCAGAATCTCCTTACTTCCTATTCTGATAAATTTATGTCATATTTACACCCATTCCTTTCTCAAATGCCGCTTTTCTTAAAGGAAATTCTTGAAAACACAATTATAGGTTTGAATGCAGGCATTTCTATTGCAATACCGTATATTGGTATTTTTTATATTATCCTTGCCATACTGGAAGATTCAGGCTTGTTATCAAGGTTTATTGTGGTATTGAATAGAGTTTTTGAAAGATTCTGGCTTCCGGGAAAGGCAATTATACCTTTAATGCTTGGACTTGGATGCACGGTTCCTGCTATAAGGTCTACCCGTATCTTATCCGATATGAGGGATAGATTGAAAATTTCAATCCTTTTCTTTACAGTGCCCTGTTCTTCAAGGGCGGCAATAATATTCGGAGTTGTAGGACACTTTGCCGGTTTAAGGTATGCACTTGGCATCTATCTTGTCTCTTTTATCGTTATGATTTTTACAGCAAGAATCTTAAAAATAATCATAAAAAAGGAACCTACTCCTATCATAGAAGAACTTCCCCCATATAGAATGCCTAAATTAAAAAATATAATACTTAAATCATGGATTAGAACAAAGGATTTTGTGTATATCGTAATTCCATTATTAATATTGGGAGGAATGATATATGGAATCCTTATACATTTTAATCTGGTAAATATTATCATTAGTCCCTTGAGACCCGTGGTTTCAGGGTGGTTAAAACTTCCGGGAAAAAGTGCCATTTCTCTTTTTTATGGCTTTTTGCAAAAAGACTTAACACCTGCTATGCTTGCCAATGCCCTTGGCACAATAAATTTTTCAAATGTGATGACGCCTCTACAAATCTTTACATTTGGACTTGCGTCGACATTTCAGATACCCTGTGTCATTGCCTTTGGAATGCTTATAAAGGAGTTTGGTATAAAAAGGGCATTGATGATTGAATTTATTGTTTTCGCCTATGGAATAATAATTTCCGGCTTGATTTTAAGAATTTTATTGCTATTATAAACTTAAACAGGAGGTAATTAAATGAAAGCATTTGGACCAGTCCCATCGAGAAGACTCGGGCAAAGTATGGGCATAAACAACATCCCTCCTAAGATATGCACATATTCCTGTATTTATTGTCAGATTGGGAATACCATAAAGATGCAAATAGAGAGGGAGAAATTTTACAGGGTGGCAGAGATTATAGAGGATGTGGACAAAAAGATTCAGAAAGCAAAGAAAAGGGATGAACATATTGATTATTTAACATTTGTTCCTGACGGCGAGCCAACACTTGATAAAAACATTGGAGAGGAGATAAAGGCATTAAGGAAGTTTGGAATAAAGATTGCAGTCATCACAAATAGTTCATTGATATGGGATAATGATGTAAAAGAAAGCCTTTTACAGGCAGACTGGGTATCATTTAAGATAGATAGTATTACTAAAGAAATCTGGGAAAGGGTAGACAGACCTTTCAGAACATTAAAGTTAGATGAAATACTTCGGGGGATAAAGGAATTTTCATTGATGTTTAAGGGAGATTTAACCACTGAAACAATGTTAATAAAAGGAGTAAATGATAAGCAGGATGAGATAGAAAGAATAGCCAATTTCATAGCAGGATTAACACCCAAAAAGGCATATATATCAATACCTACAAGACCTCCTGCTGAAAAATGGGTAGAACCCTCCGATGAAAATGTCATTAATATGGCTTTCCAGATTTTTGAAAAGAATGGAATAAATGTGGAATACCTTATTGGATATGAGGGTAATACCTTTGCCTTTACAGGAAATGTAGAAGATGATTTACTTAGTATCACCTCTGTTCATCCTATGAGAGAAGAAGGGGTAGATGAATTTTTAAGAAAGGCAAAAGCCGATTGGACAGTAATAGAAAGATTGATAGAAAAGGGAAAACTAATAGAGACTTCCTATGAGGGTAAAAGATTTTTTATGAGAAAATTACCCGGGAGAAGATTTGGATAAGGAGTTTCATTATTGTCCTATTTGCGGCCATAAATTGGTAGAAGGTATTAAAGACGGAAGAAAAAGGAAATTTTGCCCTTTCTGTGGATTTGTGGATTACAAAAATCCCCTACCATCAGTGGCTATCGTTGGCATAAAAAACAACAGGGTGCTTCTGATAAAACGAGGTCGTGAACCACACAAAGGCTTATGGACACCACCTTCGGGTTTCATAGAATATGGAGAAAGCCCGGAAGATGCAGG
>WFRC01000195.1 GCA_015486685.1 Caldifarciminota bacterium | reverse complement strand
TCATACTCCTTTTTTTACCCATAATTTACACTAAAATTTCAATAAAGTCAAGGAAAAAATGCATCTGACATGGAAAAGTTCAGGCATATGGTAGGACAAAATTCGTTTTCTCTCATTGCCATTGCGAGACTTTTTTCTGTTATTCTTATCCTTCTTTCTGCTGTCATGCTGAGCCATCGGTGAAGCATCTCGTCTTTTAAACCCTTTATAAAAATTATTTTTGACAGGATGAACAGGATTAATATTATAAATTCCTAAAACAACAAAGAACATAAACCGTAAAAAATGGGAATCGGTAGGCGAAGGCTTTAGCCTGCGGATATCATTCTGGGGCTTTTTTCCGTGTCATTCTGAGCCACAGGCGAAGAATCTCGTCGTTGAGCCCTTTCACAGAGCTTATCCTGAGAAAAGCGAAAGGTTCAGGGTGACAAAAAAGGATGTCATTACGAGGGAGTGAAACGACCGTGGAAGCCAAAGACGTGAGCGAACAATCTCATCTGTTTTTCACCTTTTCGCAAAAGCGAAGACCAATTTTTAAGGATTTACAACCATTTCAGCCCACAGGTTTTTCGCAAAAGTGGTGGATTTTGAAAAGGTGTGAGTTTGCATCACCTGCTCCACCAATTAGTGAAATAGTAAAATGACCCGTAGAAGAAATTCCTTGACTTTTTCAAAATAAATCTTAAAATAGGAATTATGAATACGACAGCAATTGAACACAAAATATTTTCCAATGAAGGGTGTTATAGATATGAGTAAGGTTGAAAAAAGTAAAGGTGTTTTTGATAAAATCTCTGGTTTAATTGAACAGGCAAGAAGAAGGGTTGCAACTACCATTAATCAGGAGATGGTAATCCTTTACTGGAATATTGGAAAAACAATAAAAAAAGAAGTGATAAAATCTGATAGAGCAAAATATGGGAAACAAATACTCCTATCACTGAGCGAAGAATTGACTCAAAGATATGGAAAAGGTTTTACTGAACAAAGTTTATGGCATATGATTAAGTTTTATGAAACTTATCCAATTCTCTCCGCAATGCAGAGAGAATTACAAGGATTGTCCTGGACACATATTAAATCTATTATTTATCTTAAAGATGAACTAAAACGGAAATTCTACGCTACTTTATGTATTAAGGAACACTGGAGCACACGCACATTACAGGGGAGAATAAATAGTATGCTTTATGAACGAACTGCCCTGTCAAAATTACCCGCGAAAACCATTGAAATGCAATTAAAAGAGTTAAAGGAAGAAGACAAAATTACACCGGAATTAGTTTTTAGAGACCCGTATGTGCTTGATTTTTTAGAACTCAGCGATACTTACAGTGAAAAGGATTTAGAAAGCGCTATATTAAATGCTCTGGAAAAATTTATCCTTGAATTGGGGAAAGATTTTTATTTTGTAGCAAGGCAAAAGAGAATCACTGTTGATAACGAAGATTATTATATAGACTTGCTCTTTTATCACAGAAAATTAAGGTGCTTTGTTGTTATAGATTTAAAACTTGGAAAGTTCAAAGCAGAATATAAGGGACAAATGGAACTATATCTCAAATATTTGGAAAAATACGAAATGGACGAAGATGAAAATCCGCCTGTAGGAATTATTCTTTGCACCAAAAAAGGGAAAGAGCAGATTGAATTGTTATTTTTACCGGATAGTAGGATAAAAGTTGCTGAATACTTGACCAGATTGCCCCCTAAGAAACTGTTTGTAGAGAAATTACATAAAGCCATACGAACTGCACAGTTGGAATTAAAGCATAAGAAGGTAGAAAAATAAAATACTATATTTGTAGGAGGGGCTTCCCAGCCCCGATAATTCCTCTATTTCCCTTCCTCGTAAGCAGCTTTATTTTTCACTTTGCAATCTTCATTTTGCAATAAATCTTCTCCCCCCTTGATGTCTACCTGTGTGTCCGCACGCAGACAGAGGAAGGATTAAGGAAGGGTGCCTTCTGTCTTGCGAGTTTTTAAATTTTTATGACTGACCCCGCTGAAAAGTGGGTAAGGAATTATATAACATTTTAAAATGGTGTGATAAAAAACTAAATCAACATAGAAATGATTATTATCAAGTGTAATCCTGTGCTGACGACCGATAAAGGCAAACCCTTTACCCAATTCAAGTAAAAACATCTGTAAATTATCTATTAACCTCTGTTCCAGTTCTTTTTCGTTATATTGATATTGTTCAGGGATTCCTAAAAATTCAAACACATATGGGTCTTTTATTATATCTTCTTCCTTTTCTATAATTTGCCCTTTTCTGGCAAGTTCCAGAACCCCTTTTTTGTCTTTACTTAATGCAATCCTTTCAAAAAGCATAGAATTTATCTGCCTTCTTAGTTCCCTTACTGACCAGTTCTCTTCCACACACTGTTTTTCATAAAAGGACCTTGCTAAATCATCAGAAACACTCAGAAGTTCAACATAATGACTCCATGATAATTTGCCAGACAGTGTCTGGCATTTTGGGTATTTTATATAGAGCAATCGCATATACTGAAGATTGCTTCTGCTAAACCCTTTTCCATATTTTAATCTTAAATCCCGTGATAATTTTTTAAGAAGATTTTCTCCATAATCAGCCCTATCCTTGCCCTTTTGCTCATATTTCACAATTCTTTTTCCTACCTCCCAGTAAGTTTTTACAAGAATATTATTAATGGTTCTTACAACTTCTTTGCGTGCTGATTCTAACAATTCTCCAATAGAATCAACCAATTGAGAGTATTCTTGTTTCTTCATTATTTGGTTTTTGCTATTTCTCTTCATATTTTAATAATAAATAACGAAAAAACAAAAGTCAAGATTTTTTTTGAATCTTCTGGGAAAGTTCAGGCACAGGGTAGGGCATCCCCCATTGTCATTGCGAACCTTTCTTTTTTTCCGTCATTCTGAGCCGAAGGCGAAGAATCTCGTTGTTTCTTTCATTGTAGGAGGGATTTCCTAATCCCGATAATTCTTCTTAATCTCCCTCCCTTGATGGGAGGGATTAAGGGAGGGTGTC
>WFRC01000194.1 GCA_015486685.1 Caldifarciminota bacterium | reverse complement strand
GTTGGAATTCTGAGTTTTGAAGCAAGCTCTTTTACACCAGGACTGGGAAGCATTGCAGTTGCAAGCACCACCAGATCAGATTCAATCTCCACCTTTTGCCCTGTCAGTGTATCTGCTCCCCATACCACGACCTTCCCATCCTTCTGGAAGATTTTAGAAACCTTACCCCTGACATATATAACTTCCTCTTCCTCTTTCGCCCTCTGAACAAATTCTTCATATCCCTTTCCATTAGAACGAATATCTATATAGAAAATAAATGCCTTGCCATTATGAACTGCATGTTTATATAACATTGCCTGTTTTGCAAGATACATACAACATATCCTCGAACAATATGCAACTCCATGCTCAGGGTCTCTTGAGCCTGCACAACTTACGAATGTAACAACTTCGGGAATCTTCCCATCAGAAGGTCTTTTGGGTTTTCCAGCAGTAGGACCTGCAGGTGCGAGATACCTTTCAAATTGTAATCCATCAATTACATCGGGTATTTTTCCTGCCCCATATTCGGGCAGATTTTCTATAGGCATTAAATCAAATCCTGTTGCAACAATGATTGCGCCTACATCTACATCTATATATTCATCAACCATATCGTGAATAATACATTTTGGTTCACAGGCTGCCTCACATAATTTACATTCAGCACACCCTGAACAATTAAGACAACGCTTACCTTCTTCTGAAACCTGGTCTTCTGTAAGTCCTAATTCAACTTCTTTGAAATTATTTGCCCTTTCTTCAAAGGATATTGTAGGCATCTTTGCTCTTTCAACAGGAACTGCACGAGATATATCCACTTCCACATCACTTTTTACAGTATCCTCCCGTCCTACTGTCATATCTTCACCTCTCAGATATAAATCAATAGACTCTGCTGCTTTCCTACCCATTGCACAGGCATCTATAAATGATGCAGGACCTGATACATTATCCCCTGCTGCAAATACACCTTCTTTTACTGTCTCTAATGTAACCGGGTCAACAACAAATGTATCCCATTTTGTAAACTCAAAACCTTCTTCGTCAGAAACAAATGACCTATCATGCCTCTCCCCTATCGCAGTAATAATTGTATCCGCTTCTACTATGAAATCAGAACCCTCTATCGGGATAGGTCTCCTTCTTCCCGTAGAATCAGGTTCTCCGAGTTCCATCATAATACATTTTATACCTCTTACTGTTTCTTCGCCTAAAACCTCTACAGGTGCAGCAAGATAATGAATATTTACACCCTCTTTCTCAGCCTCTTCAATCTCTTCAGGTATTGCCGGCATTTCCTTCCTTGACCTTCTATAAACTATTGTTACATTTTCAGCACCCATTCTAACTGCTGTTCTTGCCGCATCAACAGCGGAATTTCCTCCACCTATTACTACTACTTTATTGCCAATTACGGTCTTTTCTCCTAAATTCACCTTTCTCAAAAACTCAGTGGCATGATAAACGCCACCCAAATCTTCACCCTTTATATTTAATCTCATAGATTTATGTGCACCTGTTGCAATCAAAACTGCATCATAATCTCTCTGTAAATCCGTAAGGCTAATTTCCTTCCCTATAGGTGTATTAAGTTTTATCTCAACACCCATTTTTCTCACAATATCAATCTCATCATTCATTATCTTCTTTGGTAATCTGTATTCCGGAATACCTACAGCAAGCATACCACCTGCAACTGGCAATGCCTCATATATGGTAATTTTATATCCCTTTTTTCTTAAATCATAAGCCGCAAGAAGTCCGGCAGGGCCTGAACCTACTATTGCTACCTTTTTATCCTTTTCTTCTTCTATTTCCGGAATAAAATCAACGCCACCCTTTTTATCTATTTCATAATCCGCAACAAATCTCTTAATTGCCCGAATGGAGACAGGCTTGTCTACATCTCCTCTCGTGCACTGTCCTTCACAGGGATGTGTGCATACACGGCCAGCAATTGCGGCAAAAGGAAGTTTCTCTCGCACTATTTCCAATGCCCTATTAAAATCACCTGCTTTTGCTGACATTACATAGCCATGGGCATTAAGATGCAAAGGACAGGCAGCAACACAGGGCGGGACTCCCCTTTTATCTATGGTAAATACACTGGGAACAGCCTGGTCAAATGGTCTGTATATCGCCTTCCGTGTAGATATATCCATATCATATTCATTTGGTAGTGATACAGGACAGGCATCTGCACAATCTCCACAGCCGAGGCATTTATCCCAATCTACATAACTTGTTTTTTTCTTAATCCTTACCTTGAAATTCCCCACATATCCTGAAACAGAATCAACCTCGGAATATGCATATAAATGTATCTTTGGATTCTGCGAGACATCTGTCATTTTTGGCGTTTCAATACACTGAGGGCAATCAAGGGTCGGGAATGTTTCTGAGAGTAATATCATCTTGCCACCAATTGTGGGGGTCTTTTCTACTAAATATACTTCATGCCCACCATCTGCAATGTCCAATGCCGCCTGGATACCTGCAATACCTCCACCAATAACGAGTGCCTTTTTTGTAACAGGGATTTTAGGTGGAATAAAGGGCATATTTCTTTTTACCCTTTCCACCGTTGATTTAACAATTTTGATTGCCTTTTTTGTAGCAAGTTCTGGCTCCTTCTCGTGAGGCCAGGCACACTGTTCCCTGATATTTGCAATTTCCACCCTATAAGGATTTAGGCCTGCCCTTGCCGCAGCATTCCTAAATGTTCTCTCGTGTAAAGAAGGAGAGCAATTCGCAATAACCACTCCATCAAGATTTAATTCTTTTATTTTATCCTCAACCAGTTTCTGCCCTGGTTCTGAACACATATATATATATGTATCGGCATAGGCAACACCAGGTATTTTAGCCGCTTCTTCTGCTACCCTTTTTACATCAACAACACCTGCAATATTCAAACCGCAATGGCAAACAAATACACCTATTTTCATAATAACCCCTTTTCTTTAAAAGGTCTTTCCGGTTCTACATAATGATACTTAAATCCCATTACATCCTCAGGAAGACCAAATGCGATTGCCATTAATTGAGTGAAGTAATATACTGGAAGTGGATGAAACCCGGGATATTTTGCCATTACATCCTTTTGTTTCGCATCTAAATTATAATCACATAATGGGCAGGAAAGCACAAGACCATCTACCCCCATATCTTTTGAAAGTCCAATAATTTCCTTCGTTCTATTTATAACTATATCAGGATTCCCAATTGATTGATATGCCCCACAGCATTCTGTTTGGTATGGAAAATCAATAACCTCTGCACCCAGAGCACTCAGCAAATTAGCCATCACTTCGGGATTTTCAACATCATCTATTGCTGCCTCAGGAGGTCTCAATAACAGACAACCATAATATGAAACAAACTTCATCCCCTTCAGGGGCTTTTTTACATTCTCCTTTATTTTATCCCATCCAATCTCATCCCGCAAAATTTCCAGAAAATGAACAACCTTAACCTTGCCATCATAATTTATATCCTCTTTATACATAAAATCATTAATCTTATCCAGTTTTTCCTTATCCCTCTGGACCATCAAATTTGCCCTTTTCAGGGTATTATAACACATTGAGCATAAAGTAACAACCCTGTCAAATTTATCCTCTTCTACCCTCACCAGATTTCTGATAGGCGCAAGTTGATGCATCAAATCATCAGAAGTAAGAGAATAAACTGTCCCACAACAGTTCCATCTTGAAAGTTCTACAAATTCAATACCCAATTTATCCGCAACTGCAATGGCAGATGTCTCAAAATTCTTTGCCGTTGTTTTAAGGGTACATCCGGGAAAATATGAAATTTTCATAGCAACTCCTATGCAGTAAGTTTTCTGTATGCAGATACAATAGCAATAGCGGGCAGTTCTTCTCTCTTTTTTGCATCAATAGACCAGATATTTATTCTGTCCTGATTTTTCCGTAGTTCTATCTGCCTCAACGCTTCCATAATCGCAGCAATATCTATACCCTTTGGACACCTTGTAGAACACACAAAACAACTTGCGCATACCCAGTGGGTATTAGACTGCAAAATCCTCTCAACCTGACCAAACTGTAAAAGCCTCATTACCTGATTGGGAAGGAGTTCCATAAATGGAACAGAAGGGCATCCTGCTGAACATTTACCACATTGATAACAGGAAAATACATTTTGTCCACTTAGTTCTTCTACCCTTTTCACCAGGTCATTGCGGATATCTCCCGCTTTTAATTTTATATCCAAAGCATCCTCCTTGTTTATTTAAAAAAATATAGGAAAAAATACAAACTTTTATATTAATGTCAAGGGCAAAAAGATAAATTTTTTTAGAAAAATCCCAATTTATATTTTCACCGCATAAGAAAATCCCAAATCCCAATATTTTCGTTAATCGTAAATCGTAAGGCGTAAATAGTTAAAACGACGCAGAAGCAAGCTTCTGCACTCCAGAATAACGATAAACTACAAAGAACGTGTTTCGTGGCTGTGAATCGTGTCCACGAATAATGGAAAAGTAAAAGCATAAAAGTAAAAAATAAGAAGTGGAAAGCCGATAAAAAATCGGGGAGGGGAAGCCTCCCTACAATAAGAATTAGGGATAAGGGGCTTCGGATAATTTTTTAAATTTTCGCAAAAAAATATTTGACAATAGGAAATTTTGATATAATTATATGGAAAAAGGAGTTGATATGCCAAAGAAAACGCCGCTTTATGAAAAGCATATAGAGAATGGGGCAAAAATAGTAGAATTCGCAGATTTCCTTATGCCTATTCAATATACAGGTATTATTTCAGAGGTGAATATAGTGAGGAAATCGTTAGGTGTGTTTGATGTATCGCATATGGGGGAAGTAGAGGTTAAGGGACCTGATGCATTAAAGTTTGTAAATTATATTACTGTAAATGATGCAGCAACATTGGAGGAGATGCAGGTGCAATATTCTGCAATGTGCTATCCTGATGGTGGAATTGTGGATGACCTTCTTGTTTATAGACTGCCGAATAAATATCTTCTCGTAATAAATGCGAGTAATATTGATAAGGACTTTGAATGGATTATGAAAAATAAGAGGTGGGATGTAAACATTGAAAACAGGAGTGATGAATATTTTCAACTGGCTATTCAGGGACCTATTGCAGAAGAAGTTGTGCAAAAGATAGTGGATATTGACCTATCTCCGATGAAATTTTATTGGTCCGGATTTTGCAAGATAGATAACAAAACAATGCTTATATCCAGAACGGGCTATACAGGAGAGGATGGATTTGAGATATACGGAGATGCTCAATATGGAGAAAAGGTATGGGATTTGGTTTTCAGTGCAGGTGGGGATAGGATAAGTCCTGTAGGATTGGGGGCAAGGGATACATTGAGGATGGAGATGAAATATTGTTTATACGGGAATGATATTGATAAAACAACAACCCCCCTTGAGGCAGGTCTTGGATGGATAACGAAACTTTACAAAGATGATTTTATTGCAAAGGATGTTCTGTTAAAACAAAAGCAAGAAGGCGTAAAGAGAAGATTGGTGGGTTTTGAAATGGCAGAACATTCTATCCCAAGACACCATTATAAGATTTATAAGGATGGACAAGAAATTGGGGAAGTTACAAGTGGAACATTCTCTCCATCTGTCAACAAGTCCATTGGATTGGGGTATATTTCAACCCCATTCTCAAAAGTAGGAACAGAAATAGATATTGAAGCAAGGGGAAGAATGGAAAAGGCTGTAATTGTGAAGATGCCTTTTTATAAAAACGCAACTCATAAATAAAGGAGGAAATATGCTTATACCGAAAGAATTAAAATATACAAAAGACCATGAATGGGTTAATGCCGAAGGTGATATTGCAACAGAAGGTATCACCGATTATGCTCAGGGTGAACTCTCCGATGTTGTATATGTGGAATTTCCTGCGGTTGGTACAAAGGTAGAAAAGGGGAAAGCCATTGGCACAATTGAGGCAGTAAAAACTGTTGTTGATTTGTATGCAGGAGTTTCAGGAGAGATTGTAGAGATAAATTCTCTTATTGAAACAGAGCCGAGTGTCGTAAACCATTCTCCCTATCAGGACGGTTGGATGGTAAAAATCAAGATGTCCAATCCAGAAGAATTAAATGAATTATTGTCTCCTGAGGAATACAAAAAGTTGATGGACGAGGGAGATTAGGATGCCTTTTATCCCTATTACAGATGAAGAACAGGAAGAAATGCTTAAAAGGATTGGGGTAAATTTTGATGCCTTAATTGAACCTATACCCGAAGAAATTCGCGCAAAATCAAAATTCGATTTGCCTCCCTCTTTATCCGAGATGGGAGTTGCGAAATTGATGAAGGATATTGCCGCACAGAATAAATCTCAGCAAGATTACATACACTTTCTCGGCGGAGGGGCTTATGACCATTATATACCATCTATAATCAATCATATACTTATAAGACCTGAATTTTATACTGCCTATACACCATATCAACCCGAGGTAAGTCAGGGAACACTCCAGTCAATATATGAATATCAATCAATGATATGTGATTTAACGGGAATGGATGTAACGAATGCATCAATGTATGACGGAGCAACTGCTCTGGCTGAGGGTATTCATATGGCAAGGGGGATAACAGGAAAAAATAAGGCGGTAATCTTTCCCGCTGTTCATCCTTATTATCAAAAGGTTATAAAAACATATACGGAAGGGATGGATATTCCTTTGATTTATCCTGAATCTGCTAATGGCAAGGTTCCAGCTGAAATGTTAGAAAAATATATAGATAAGGATACTGCTTGTGTTGTAGTTCAACATCCAAATTTCTTCGGTATATTGGAGGATGTAGACGAAATTTCTGAAATTGCCCATAAGAATGGTGCTCTATTTATTGTTTCTTATAATCCCATATCTTTGGGGATATTAAAACCTCCGGGTGAATATGGAGCAGATATTGCAACAGGTGAAGGACAACCATTGGGATTGCCTTTGTCTTTTGGTGGACCATACCTGGGGCTTTTTAGTGCAAAAAGGGAATTTATCAGGAAAATGCCCGGTAGAATAATTGGACAGACTGTTGATAAGAATGGTAAAAGGGGATTTGTAATGACGCTCCAAACGAGAGAACAGCATATAAGAAGGGCAAAGGCTACATCAAATATATGCACAAATAATAATTTATGTGCGATTGCTGCTGCAGTTTATCTTGCTGTAATGGGGAAGAGAGGCGTCTATGAAGTGGCTAATCAATCAATGCAAAAGGCACACTACCTTAAACAGGGGTTGCAAGATAAAGGTGCGGAATTTCCGTTTGATGCGCCATTTTTCAATGAATTTGTTATAAAGACAAAGGTGGATGCGGTATCCTTTGTTGAAAAAATGATGAAAAGGGGTATACTTTCGGGCATTCCTCTTGGACAATTTAATCCTGAGTGGAAAAATTATCTGCTTGTTGCTGCAACAGAAAAGAGGTCAAGGGAAGAATTAGACAAATATATAGAGGAGTTTTCAAAGATTGGGTGAAATTTTTGCCTATGAATTTATGAGGAGGTCATTGATAGCCTCTTTTGTTGTAGGTTCTTTATGTGCGTTGATTGGAGTATTTGTTATTTTGAAAGGTTTATCATTTATGGGCGCAGGTATAGCACATTCCGCATTTGCCGGTGTTACATTGGGATTTTTAACAGGGACAAATCCATATATATTTTCTATTATTTTCGGTATACTCGCAGCAGTAGTTATTGGTGTTATAGGAGAAAAAGGTAATTTTAGAATGGATATACCCATAGGTATTATATTTGCCTTTGCTATGGCGCTGGCTATTTTATTTATCGGGCTTTTACATAGATACGATGCAAGGGTAATGAACTATCTTTTTGGAGATATACTCTCTGTGCAATGGATTGATATAATTATAGTAGGCATTGTTGCAGTAATATCTATTCTATTCTTTTTCCTGTTTTATAAGGAGATAAAATTTGTTATATTTGACAAGGAACTGGCAGAAGTCAGTGGGATGCCTGCAAATTTTATATTCTATGGTTTTCTTATTTTGATTGCCCTGACTGTTGTAACATCTATGAAAGCCGTTGGTGTAATTCTTGTTTTTGCCCAGATTGTAACACCTGCTGCCGCGGCATACCAGTTGACCCACAGATTCTGGCAAATAGTAACCCTTTCTATTATATTTGGCGTTCTATCCTCATTTATTGGTTTGATTGTTTCATATTATCTTAATATTCCGTCGGGCGCATCAATTGTGATAACGGTTACTTTGATATTTCTTTTAAGCATAGTTTTCTCACCCAAGAGAAAAAGGGTAAAAATAAAACGGTAGTAACTCATTTTCAAAATAGTGCAATATTAAGTTCCTTTTTTTCGTTAAGCGTAAATCGTAAGCCGTAAAATGTGTCATTGCGAGTCTGCCATAGGCAAGCGTGGCAATCTCATTTGTTTTTCGTTTAGTTCGTTCTTTTTCACCTTAAACCTTTAACTTTCAACATTCAACTATTTCTCAATATCCTTTCACCTTTTTCCTTTCACATCTTACGCTTAATGCCTTGCGCCTCACGGTTTTTTCCCTTTGAACTTTTCAACTTTTGAACCACATATTTTCTCTCATTTTCCCTTTCTCTTTTTTCGCTACTCGCTTCTTTTTGGTTCCACGAAAATCACCTTTTCTTTTGTAAGAATTACCAGCCCTGGTTTTGCCTTTTTGGGCTTTCTTACATACCTTAACTCTGTATAACTTACAGGAACAATGCTTGAATGTTTTTGTTTGCTAAATAACGCAGCAATAGAGGCGGCTTCCTCTATATCACCCTTTGGCACAGATACATTCTTATCCTGCCTTTTTAGCACGGTGAAACTCCCGGGACTTCCACGAATGTGAAAAAATATATCAAAAAGATGTGAGGATTTTAACAGTGCTTCATTTGATTTTGCATTCTTTCCTACAAGCACGGTATAATGATTTTTTGTTTCAAATACCCTGAATTTTGCCGTTCTCTGTTTTTTTCTCTTTGTTTTCTCCCGTTCAATAAATTCTCCCCTTTCTATCCTTTCCTTTTTCTGAATAAGTCTTTTCCTTTCATCTCTTAATTTCTTGAGCAATTTCTTCTTTTTCTGTGATAGAGATTTTAACTTCTTGTATCTTTTAAAGTATTTATTTGCATTTTTAACAGCATCCATTTTGGGGTCCATCTCAATCCTCAACCACTCTTCTTTTTTGTAAGGGTTTCTGACTGTAATTTCGCTACTACCCTTTTTTATTGCAGGCTGATTGAACAATATTGCTTCTCCCATAATCTTGTAGTCATTATAATCTTTTTTTTCACTTGATAATCTCGCTATCTCAATATCAATCTTCTTTACCCTTTTATCTATATCTAAAATTCTTTTTCTCTTTTCTTTTTCTTTCTCCTCATATTTTATCAACTCATTGTAATAAAAATTCAATGCCTCACTCATTTTCAAGAAGGATTTTTGTTTATATCTGGGTAAGACAGGATATGGCGTTATGCCAACAGGCATCTTCTCAATAAATACTGTGGGCTTAATTTCCCCCCGGGAGATTTTTCTGAAAAGAGTATTTAACTCTTCAGATGGAATTTCTCTGAGGAATTTGATAAATTTATTTGATAATCCCTGAATTTTTTTTCCTGTTAAAATCTCCTCCCCCGCTTTTACATCCTTCAATGGATTTATTCCCTGATATGGAACAGGCAGATTATACTGTTCACCTAAATAAAGATTTCTCTTTTTTACATCCCGAAGTATCCATTCAATCTTTTGTTTCTTTACCACAATAATGTTTCCTGATGTGCCTATTACTTCAATATATATAGAGGTTTCATCTTCAAGGGATATTTCAAGCACCCTGTCAAAATCAGATTGATGCACATTTTCAATCCTTAGACCCGATAATAATGAAGAAAGCATTTCGTTGCCTTCAACCTTTCCTATTGATATATATGGTTTACCTGGATATATTGACAGAAAAATACCCTTTTGTCCTGTATTGATAAATATCTTATCTTTGGTCTTTTTTAATCCAAATACACTTTTATTCTCAAATCTTTTAAGTTCTGGGAGCATTGTATAAAGGTGTAGTGCACTAAACATTATTATTTCCTGAATATAAATGCAACAAATGTGCTTATAAGATAGAGAAAAAACATAGGAGATGCCACTAAAACCTGGGTAATCATATCAATGGTAGGGGTAATTACGGCAGATATAAAAAGAATTATAACCAGCACATATTTCCACTTGCTCAATAAATCCCGTGCCGATAAAATACCGAGTTTTGTTAAGAAGAATACTACAACAGGCATTTCAAAAGAAAGTGCAATCCCTCCACTCATCCAGAGAACATACCCAAGATACTTTGTAATTCCCATAATCGGTGACATTACATCACCACCAAAGGATAAGAGCATTCTGGTAATATATGGCAAAAATATATAAATACTTATCCCAAAACCTGAATAAAATAGGAATACAGTAAAGAATAAAATCCAGAATCCATATTTTTTCTCTCCCTTTTCAAGCGCAGGCACAAGAAAAAGCCAGATTTGATGCAAGATGAATGGCAAAGCGGCCAATATCCCTGACGCAATAGCCACTTTAATCCTTATAAATATCGCCTCAGTCGGAGAGAAAAAATATGTTTTCCCAACAGGTTCCGTCAAATATTCAATAATATTTGTTGAAAAATAATAAAGCACAGAAGAAAAGATGAGAATATAAACAATTGAATATATTATTCTCCTTCTCAGTTCCTCTAAATGCTCCCAGAATGTCATCTATTATTTCTTAAAGCCAATATTTGTAGGTGGTTCTCCTACAAATTTTACCTCTCCAAATTTCTCTTCAAATTTCTTAATATTGTCCTGCAGAGCCTTGAAAAGCAATTTCGCATGTTGTGGTGTCATTATAACCCTTGCATAAACCTTTGCTTTTGACATTCCCGGCATTACTCGTGCAAAATCTACAATAAATTCAGCAGGAGAATGTGTAATTACTGCTAAATTTGAATAAACTCCCTCAATGTCTCCTAATTCAAGTGTTATACCTTGTGGTTGTTGTTTCATAATACCTCCTTTGTTTAATAAGTTAGAACGCTGACCGCCTACCGCTAACCGCTTACCGCTAAAAATAATAATGCGGGATGTGGATTTATCTCGTCAATCGTAAATCGTTATCCACTAATTGTAGAAACAACAGATTAACTACGCATTCACATGGTGAATGCACTCTAAATAAATAACAAAGAACGTGAAACGTGACCGTGTCTCGTGTTGGAGTTGTCATTGCGAGGCTCAATTTATTGAGCCGTGGCAATCTCACAGGATGGGTAGTTCTCCTCTGTTGTCATTCTGATCCGAAGGCGAAGTGCTGAAGGCGTGAGCGAATGCAATGAGCAAACACTCTCATCTGTTTTCTCTTTTCCCTATATGCTTGCTACTCATCCCTCGCTACTGCTTTTTCAACTCATCCACGATTTTACTATTTTCTTTCATAAAACTTTTCCCACTACC
>WFRC01000193.1 GCA_015486685.1 Caldifarciminota bacterium | reverse complement strand
GAATTTTGCAATTTTCTGGATAATTTCAATGTTTTCTCTCAACTTTTATGATATTTTTGTTTAATTTAAATTTGACAGTTGTATTTCAAGAAATCTTTATATACCAATGGTTTGAGCCCATTTTGAAAATGGACGCGTTCACTACATTTTTTCTAATCCAAAATAGGAATTACATCAAGAAGTTTCCAGAACAGATGGAGGAATTTGAACCTTTACCCTTTTGAATAAACCTTTTTGCCAGTCATTTAACTCATCCCTTACAAGAAATTTTTTCTTGTTTACTAATATCCACTCTACCCTTAAATCTTTTAATGCTTCTATTACATCTTCAAATGGGAGGGAAACACCTATATCCTTCACTTCCTTTCTAATGATAAATGCAGCAACAAGGGATAGAAAACAGGCATATATGTGCCCCTTTATCCTGCTTTCTTTCCAATGCCCAATTGGAGAAATGCTTAATATGTTCTTTAAGTCTTTGAATACCTTCTCCACCATCCAGAGGTCTTTATACCTCTCTATCGCTACCTTTATATCCTCAAATTCTTCATTCGTCCTTATTACCCATATCCCATCCCAAATCTCTGATTCCTTCATTTTCTCCTCGTTTATTTTTATCTCTGACCCTGTGGCAACATACTTCTTATATCCCTTATTGGATAAAAGCTCCTTCATATCTTTCCCTTCCTTCTCCCTTAATCGTTTAATAATGGATGCCCTCGATTCCCTGTCGTATCTTTCCTCTGCCTCATCTTTTACCACTATCAGCCACTCCTTTTTACCATCAGAAAATTTGACCTCAAATCGCTTCGCCCAAAGCCCATCATCTACTTTTTCCCAATCCGCTGTCTCCCTTGCCTCCTTTACCTTTTCCTTTACTACCTTCTCCGACGCCTTCGCCCTCACTAAATATTTCCAGTCTCTCTCCCTGTATGACTCTGTATCCTTAATCTTTACCATACCAGCATCCGCAACTATACATACCTTCTTGAAATTGAACCTCTCCTTAAATCTCCCTATCATCTTTCTCATTACCTCTACATCAGATGTATTCCCAGGTTCAATCTCTATCCCTATGGGTAATCCATTTACCAATGCTACCCCTATTACTACTTGATTCTTATCTCCCCTCCGCTGTTTGCTGTACCCCCTCTTCGTAAACCTGCCATCCCCTTTTCCCCAATATACCAAACTCGTCGTATCTATAAACAAAATATTCGCCTCTTGATGGAAAAGATCCAATACCCTCCCCTTTAAGCGTCCCTCTACCTCATCCCATCTCTCAGCAAGTATATCCAGCCCACGATAAAGCCACTGCATCTCTATTTTATCCAAACCAAAACCTTTGTATACCTTTTCTAACCAGTGATATATACCCCTCTCCGATACCTTGCCATATAATCTGCCCGCTACTATGGCAAATATTACCTTCTCAATGGGAAATTGAATCTTCTTGCCATCGCTTAACCCCTTAATTATACTATCCAATTTGAGCAATTTCCACACCCCACTTAATATCGCTAAAAACCCCCACCAAAATTTATCCCCTGTCTTCTTTACATCAGTGATTTCCTCAATGTCACCTATCTCCTTTCCCAATACCTTTAATATCCCCCTCGCAAGATTAAATAACTGCTCCTTCCCCTTCTCGCCTAAATGGTCTATCCTCGCCACATTCAATAATAACCTCTGCACAGGATAAGATTTCTCAGGAACCCTTCTCGTCTCTACTATCTGCAAATACTCCCTCACTGAACCGTCTTTGTTTTTTGTCCTATATATTCTCGTATACATAATACTACTATATAATAACCAAATTTCTTTTGTCAACCCTATCTTTGCAATTTTTTCAAAAAAAAATTCAATGCATACCACTACATAAATTGAATAAATAAAAAAATGGATGCTGAATTTATAGGGGTTTCAAGGATTTGAAGCATTAAAAACCACTCCGAACTGTCAAATTTGAGTAAAAAAGAACATCAACCCTGAAATGTGTCATTGCGAGGGAATGAAATGACTGACGCAATCTCATTCAATAGGCAAGAGATACTCGGGGCCGGGAAACCCCTCCTACATAAAATAATAAAAACCGTGATACGTGACCGTGATTCGTGTTGAATTTGTCATTGCGAGCCTGCTGTAAGCAGGCGTGGCAATCTCACAGGATGGGTGGATACCACCTTTGTCCTGTCATGCTGAACTCATTTCAGCATCTCTCTTTTCCTTTAACAACGCAGAGGCAAGCCTCTAATAATGCGGAATGCGGAAGTGAGAACTAAGAACTGAGAAGTAGGAAGTAATAAAAACCGTGACGCGTGTTAAAGTTGTCATTGCGAGCCTGCTGTAAGCAGGCGCAGCAATCTCACAGGATGGGTAAGTATCATATCAGATGTTGAAAAGTTGCAAAGTCTAAAGCAAAGGTTTTTACAATCCATTGATTTTCAAGCGGATATTCTATTTGTTATTTTTAATCTGAAAATACATATATTTCGTTAGAATTAGATAAAACAACCCATTGAT
>WFRC01000192.1 GCA_015486685.1 Caldifarciminota bacterium | reverse complement strand
CCGACCCATTCATATATCCTTTCTCCATACTGATCTGCATAGAGGAGCATCAGATTTGGATTTCGATTATATGCAGAAATAGGCGCACTCTTCCCTCCAAAAAATTTTTCTCCACCGGTTACATCCCTGTAGCCAACGATAAGGTATCTTGCATGATATTCTTCAAAGAATGCTTTCATATTTCTCCCGTGAACCGCTGATGCCATTATAGTCCAGTTCCCGTGATCTCTGTAGGATGGTGACCAGTAATTAGTGGGGGATCTGATATGCGTTGTGGTCGCCATGACTTCAATTGTCTCCGGACTTGCTAGGATATATTCTCCTGGTTTGGTGATCCTATTCACTTCATATGAAAACGAGGATATTGTTCTTGGTGGTTGATGGGTTCCTATATTTATCCTCTCAACATTTAACTCAGGTCTTGTTTCCGGTTCTTTGGTTATCTGGGATACGATGCTCATAGACAGAAACAGAAAAACGATTCCTATCACTGCGGATTTTTTTAATAATTTTCCATACTTTTTGCGATTTAAAGTCCGGGATGAGGAAAATGAAACAATGCCGAGACCATAAAGAAGAGGAACGATGTATTTAAAATATATTATTCTATCTGCATAATAGTGCATGATTATAGCGAACAGAAACCATATGGCGTAGAATGAAAAATACATTAAGAGGAGAAAATGAGCATTCACATATTTTGACCTGTAGGCATAAAGGAAAGCAAAGATTGTGAGTCCGAACATCAGAAAGCCCATAAAAAGAGATACAGCAGAGACCATTCCGGGATAGGAATGAGGCAGATATGTGGGAAAAACACCTGTAAGAATGACAAAACCTGAAAAATTATATTTTTGTGGATTCTTAGTAACTAAGAATAGAACCACAGCATATAGAAGTACATATAAAATGGACATTGTTCCAAAAATATATTTATTTGTTTTAAAATAGGACATGCTCCTTTTCTCAGAGTGTCTATTGATAAAAATTAATAAGACAAAAATTAATATGGATACGAGCAATAAAAATATAGGAAAGATATTTATATAATTGATAGGTACAAAGGATGGAAAAAATTTCCCGGGGTCATATTCTTTGGAAAGTATCTCAGGATACATCGGGAAGTAGTAAATGAAAAATACGGCAGGTAGAGAGAGGAGAGTGTAGAACATTATTTTCAATATTTTACTAAATAAAAAGCGGTATCTAAAGAACACTATAGGAAGAGCTAAAATAAAGAAACCTGTAAAGTTCGCTATAAAACCGATATAAGTACTTATATGTGAAATTCCGTGGACTGTGCCCATTATCAGGATAATCAAACCGAATTTGAGCTCGTTATCCTTTGTCTTTAAAAAAGATATGTAGGTCAGTAGAACAACGAATACCGTCATAGTACTTAGGGTGCCGCTAGCAAGATAATTCTGACCCGAAGTGATATAAATATAGAGATTTCGGCCGGTAAAAATGCCAAAAGATACAGCAGCGAAAAAGGAAGAAAATATTCCGACCTTCCAGTTTATCTTCGCACCTATAAGAAATATAAGAATCCCCATTAGAAGCGCATATATGACTTTGAATACAAAAGAAGTATAGTACGCGGGCGAGAAACCTGAGATAACGGTGAACTCGGCGAGAAGTGTGTGAAAGCCAGAAGGATAGAGATCGAAGAAGGCAGGGTTGTCATATTCGTGATAGAGATCCACATAGCCGTTGGCGATTGCGTTTGCCCTTGAAAAATGCATGAGGTCGTCTCCACCGCTTATTGTCTCAAAGCCCCAGATAGATGCCTGATGTGATATGTTAATCCCAACCGCCATTATAACTACAGCAAGAAGAGCAAGATATACAACCTTTTTATTCATTACTGACATCCTCCAGTACCTCCGCAAGTTTCTTTGCTATGTTGCCCCACTCGAACTGCATTATGTATTTCATATTCGGTTTCACTTCTATCTTTCCTTCTATGGCTTTTATTATAAATTCTTTTGCCCTCTTGATGTCGGTCTTTTCGAATACAAATCCAACGCCAGCCTTCAATAAAACTTCGGCCGCTATGCTGTCCCTGTTTGCAAATACCATCGTTGGCTTTCCCGTTCTTGCAAACTGGGTGATTCTGCTGGCAAAGGTTTTCTGACTGAACCCGTAAGACATAGATAGGATATTTACATCTGCATTCGTTCTTTCTACTATAAGTTCCTCGGTAGGAATGCGCCCTTTTATTTCTATGAATTTTTTGCCGATTTTTTTTATTTCCAATTCTTTCGATGGAGCGATTTTTCCTATAAAGCGAACAATAAACCTTCCCCTTAAATCTGGCTTCTCCTCCCATACTTCCCTGAATATCTTGAGAAAGTGAAGGTCGAACTGGCGATATATGGTTCCCACGTATAAGAATACTGTTCTGTTAGAATCCTTTT
>WFRC01000191.1 GCA_015486685.1 Caldifarciminota bacterium | reverse complement strand
TTGAAAGGAATGAAGACGCTAACCGCTATCCGCTTGCCGCTAAAAGGATATTTGCCTATTGAATGAGATTGCTTCGCAGAACGAAATTCAGAGAAGAGGCACTCGCAATGACAGAGACAAGTGGGAAGTGAGAATGCGGAATGCGGATTTAACTGATATGTCATTGCGAGAAGCGTAGCGACGAAGAAGCCGAAGGCGTGAGCGAGTGAAACGAGTGAACAATCTCATAAGAAAGGTATAGTTATTCTGTTGCTTTTACAATTAACGATTTACGCTTAACGCTTTATTACTTCTCACTTCCTACTTTTAACTTATTAAACAAAGGAGGATAGATGAATTCATTTGTATTTATTGTTGTTATATTCTTTTTGTATTTTATTGCATATCATACCTATGGTAAATTTATCGCACACCGTTTATTCCATCCTGACTCTCAGGCAAAAACCCCGGCAGTGGAATTTGAAGACGGGATTGATTATGTGCCTACCAGAAAAGAAATAATATTCGGCCACCATTTTACATCCATTGCCGGGCTCGGACCTATTGTAGGACCTGCTATTGCAATAATCTGGGGATGGATTCCTGCTGTATTATGGATTTTGTTCGGTTCAATATTTATGGGTGCTATACACGATTATGGTTCCCTGATGGTTTCTTTAAGAAATAAGGGAAAATCCATTGGAGAGATTACCTCTAACCTAATCAATCCAAGAACGAGAACCCTGTTTTTTCTGATTATATTTTTTGAACTCTGGATTGTGATTGCAATATTTGCAATGATTATGGGGATTTTATTTGATATGTATCCACAGTCTGTATTCCCCGTCTGGATGGAAATTCCTATTGCTATGGTGCTTGGATATCTTGTTTATAGAAAGGGCAAAAATGTAACATTACTTTCTATCCTCGCAGTTGTTCTGATGTACATTACCATTGCCATTGGTGCATATTTCCCTATAAAGATGCCTGCTTTCTGGGGCTTATCTTCCATTGGAATATGGTTAATCATTCTTCTTGTGTACTCATTCTTTGCCTCTACACTACCTGTCTGGACACTGCTCCAGCCCAGAGATTACATAAATGCGCACGAACTTATCATTGTGATGTTTATCCTCTTCCTGGGGACAATGTTTGCCCATCCACAATTTGTTGCACCTGCCATTAATCATCACTTAACAGATGCTCCGAATATGTTTCCCCTCATATTTGTTATTATTGCCTGCGGGGCAATTTCAGGGTTTCACAGCCTCGTAAGTTCGGGCACAACCTCAAAGCAGGTAAAAAAGGAAACGGATGCAAAATTTGTGGGATACGGAGGGATGCTTATGGAAAGTGCCCTTGCCGCACTTGTGATTGTTGCCGTTGCAGGTGGTATAGGTCTAAAATATATAACAAAATCAGGGACAATATTAACAGGCATTTCAGCATGGAATGCACATTATTCGAGCTGGCTTGCGGCAAAGGGTCTCGGGTCAAAGCTTACGGCATTCATCGTAGGGTCTGCAAATTTGCTTGAATCCTTAAAGATACCATATAAAATTGCAATTACCATAATGGGAGTATTCATTGTTTCTTTTGCAGGAACAACACTGGATACAGCCACAAGGATTCAGAGGTATGTAATTGGGGAATTCTTTACAGATATAAAACTACCTAAAATTGCAAACAGATATATTGCAACATTCCTTGCTGTATTTACAGCAGGTTTACTTGCATTCGCACAGAAAGGAGGTAAAGGCGCATTGGTGCTTTGGCCGCTCTTTGGCACAGTAAATCAATTACTTGCAGCATTGGCACTCCTGATTATCACTGTGTATCTTATCAAGAAAAGAAAGCCATTTATTTATACACTTATACCTCTGATTTTTATGTTGGGTATGACAGGGTGGGCAATGATAAGAAATATTGCTGATTTTATGACACACCACAGTCATCTCTTATTATGGATTGGAATAATTGTATTTTTGCTTGAAATATGGATGGTCTTTGAGGCAATAGCAAGCATTGGAAACTATACGAGGAAAAGGAAGGATAGAATATGAGAATTGGAATTATATCTGATACACATGATAATTGTGATAATCTTACGGAGATTTTAAGAATTTTGAAAAAAGAAGGGATTGAAACAATTATACATTTAGGTGATATTGTTTCACCATTTTGCGTTGATGAGTTAAATCTTAAAATGGTATATGCGGTTTTTGGAAATAATGATGGCGATAAACTTCTGCTCCAATCAAGATTTCAAGAAAAGGGTTATGTAATAAAAAAGGGACCCTATGATATTGAAATAAGTGGCATTAAATTTGCAATTATGCATGAACCCTTTGAATTAGATGCATTTATCAAAAGTAAATTATACGATGTCGTATGTTATGGCCATACGCATGAACTGGATATCAAAGAAGGGAAGCCCCTGATAATAAATCCGGGAGAGGCAGGAGGATGGTTAGATGAACCTACTTTTGTAATACTTGAATTACC
>WFRC01000190.1 GCA_015486685.1 Caldifarciminota bacterium | reverse complement strand
TTCTCTCATTGTCATTGCGAATGTCCACTCCTTGCTTTGCTTATGTGAAGCAATCTCACAGGATGGGTGGTGTCGTTTCCTCTTTATCTCCCTCCCTTGCGGGGGGATAAAGGGAGGGTGTCTTTTGTTTCTTGAGTTTTGTAATTTGTACGACTGACCCCGCTGAAACGGACCCTCTTCTCAAAATATGGAGGCTTATAAAACGAAAGACCATCGACCCATCCCAGGCTCTATTCTCATTGGATATAATTGGCTTGCAAGATTCTCAAACGAAAAGGATTCTCAATGCCATTAATATTTGCAGAGAATACATTTCGGAAGGACATTTTATCTACCTCTCGTGGAGCTCTATACAACAGATAGACAATATTCCTAAATATGCAAAGGACTTCTGGAGTTTTAGAACATCTGCCTATAAATTTGAGGTAAAACCTTTTAGACGCAAAGGAAGGATAAAAGGACTTGAGGATTTAAGGAAACAGATTCAGGAGACAAAGGAATTTATTAAAAAAGTAGAAAAGCAGAAAAAACCAAAAATGTCCCTCCTGGCTTCTCTCTATTTCAATCTTGGAGAACAGGCATACAAGACATCAGATCTGGAATTATCCCTTAAGTCCTGGAAAAAAGCAGAGAAATTATATCACCAGATTGGAGATAAGCGAAACTTATCTGGAACACTTGGGAATATAGGTAATGTCTATAAATCTAAGGGAGACCTTGATGAGGCTTTGAAGTATTATAAAGAAGCCCTGAAGATTGATAGGGAGATAGGCTATCTTCAGGGAATCATCACAGATTTGAGGAATATTGGAAATGTTTATAAAGATATGGGAGAAAAGGAAAAAGCCGAAGAAGTTTTAAGAGAATTGAAGGTGTTGAAGTCCAAAAAATGAAATCTCTGGGAATGGGTTTGCGAACTTGCACCTTTTCTAATCCACCACTTTTGCGAAAAACCGGTGGGCTGAAACCCTTGCTAATACTGAAAAATTGGTCTCCACTTTTGCGAAAAACCGAAAAACAGATGAGATGCTGAAATAAATTCAGCATGACAATATTGTGTAAATCTTTACCCACTTTTCGTCGGGGTCAGTCATAAAAATTAAAAAACTCAAGAAGCATAAGACACCCTCCCTTAATCCCTCCCGTCAAGGGAGGGAAATAAAAAGGAAGATACCTATTAAATGAGATTGTTCGCTCCTGTTAGTCGCTCACGTCTTCGACTTCCACGCCTGTCTTTGACAGGCTCGCAATGACAACTTTAATACGAATCACGGACACGCGTCACGGTTTTTATTACTTCCTACTTCTCAGTTCTTAGTTCTCACTTCCGCATTATTCTGACTTACCAACTTATTTTATATATATACTCTGGGTAATCTTTTTCCCATTCTTGTCACTATTTCATAAGGTATTGTCCCTATAATTTTAGCCAGGTCCCATGCAGTAATCTCCTCATCCATAATAGTTATTTCATCTCCCGTTTTAACATCAGGGACAGCAGTTAAATCAACCATTGTCGCATCCATTGTAATATTTCCAATTATAGGAACTCTCATAGATTTTACCACCATCCACCCTTTATTGGAAAGATGCCTATCATAGCCATCTGCATAGCCTATGGGAACGACCCCCACCTTTACGCTTTTTTTTGCCTTATATGCCCTCCCATAACTCACAGTATATCCCGGTGGTATCGTTTTTATAAATGAAATTTTACTCTTTACCTTCATAACAGGCTTAAATGGTATGTCGCGTCCCTCTATCGGAGAAATACCATAGAGTACGATGCCCAATCTTACCATATCCAGATTTGCACTCTTCAGGTTCAGAAAACCTGCACTGTTTGCAATAGAAATGACCCTAAGATGGGAGTTAAACTTTTGCGTAATATTTTTTAGTAACTCAAGTTGTCTCTCTGTAAATTCAATATCTGTATCGGCAGATGGGAAATGGGACATAACCCCGATAATTTCCACATTCTTTCTCTCTAATGCCGCATTATAAAGCGAAGGAAAATCTTCTGGTAAAACGCCATACCTTCCCATACCCGTATCTATCTTTATAAATACCTTTACTCTTTTGCTCTGATTGTATGCCTCTTTATCAAGGGTATTCAAGAAATTCTTATCACACACAGTTGCGGCTAATTTATATCTTACAATTTCTCCCGCCCTTTCCGGTAATTCTTGAGAGAGTATAAGGATTGGAGCGGTTATTCCCGATTCCCTTAATTGTATTCCTTCCTCAACTATGCCCACTCCTAACCAGTCTGTCCCAGTTTCTATGGCTGTATGAGAAACTGCTACGGCACCATGTCCATAGGCATCAGCCTTTACCACAGTAAGGAGGAGGGATTTTCCTAATCCATCCTTCGCTATCTTAATATTTTCTTCAAAATTTTTCAGGTCTACTTCAATCCTTGATGGTCTCATCATTCCCTCTTATTCTTTTTCCCCAATATATAACGCTCTTGTTTCTAAAAATTTCCATATTTGTAGATAACAACAAAATCTAAAATTTCAAGAAAAAGTTTGACTTGACATTAGCAAATATTTTTTTATAATTTAAATATGGAAGCAAAAACTGAAAAATCGAAAATGGCACCACGAAATAGAACAATAATCCTGACGGATGAAGAAAAAGAAATCTATCGGCACAAACTATTAAAAATAGGCAGCCCTCTTCTGTTTAAAAAGATTTTAAATAGGGTTATTAATCAGGATATTTTTGAAGCAATAGAGATTCTGCCGTCAAAATTTATAGACCTTCTTTTTGTTGACCCTCCATATAATTTAGCAAAAACCTTCAATACCCATTCATTCAAAAAGATGTCAGTGAAACAATATATGAATTGGATGAATACCTGGCTTCGAAAGATACTGAGATTATTGAAACCCACTGCGTCAATATATATCTGCGGTGATTGGCGGTCATCTGCGGCAATTCAACTACTATGTGGAAAATATTTTATTATAAGAAATAGGATAACATTTCAAAGAGAAAAGGGCAGAGGTGCCAAAAGAAATTGGAAAAATAATTCCGAAGATATCTGGTTCTGCACAGTTTCTAAAAAATTCACATTTAATGCAGATGCAGTAAAATTAAAGAGAAGAGTAATTGCTCCATATCGAAAGAATGGACTGCCTAAGGATTGGAAAAAGGAAAAAGACGGGAAATATCGATTGACATATCCTTCAAATATATGGACAGATATCACCATTCCTTTCTGGTCAATGTCAGAAAATACCCCGCATCCGACACAAAAGCCTGAAAAACTTCTTGCAAAGATTATTCTTGCCAGTTCTAACGAAGGAGACATTGTCTTCGACCCCTTTGCAGGTGTAGGGACTACCGGTGTAGTGGCAAAGAAATTAAAGAGAAATTTTATAATGATAGAGATAGACGAAGAATATTGCTTATATACTATTAAAAGATTATCAATGGCAGAAAAAAACTCCACCATTCAAGGATATGCTGATGGTGTTTTTTGGGAAAGAAATACCGGAAAACATAGGTAGTATTTTATCTACTAATATCTCTATTACCTCTTGCCCGTCTTTTTACTTTTCACTTATATGTTATCTACATCTATGTCTTCGGCACTACCATAGGTTTCTTTTACATCAATTACAATCAATCTTCCTACACCAGGTGCCTTTATGTCAATGTCAGAATCTTTCAGGATTGATACAAGGTCTTTTCCTATATTTGGGTCATCACTTATGCCCATAATAGTTTTTGAGTACGGACGTCCCCCATTCATTTGAAATCTTAACCCTGAAAAGATGGGTACCTGGTAGGCAAGGGCACTTCCCAATGATTGTGAATCAAGTATTGATGCCTCATCTACTCCTAACTCAATCAATGCAGATAACACATCATCAAGAAATTCCTCTTTGTGAAGAATAATGATAAGAAGATACATTTATTTTCCTCCTTCCTTTGAATGAATCACCCTGCCGTTTTTCAACTTTACCTGAACCTCCCTGGGAAATTTATCGTCAAATGCATAAAAAATATTCATTATATCCTTTATAGAAGATGCCTCTAATAGTTTCTTCTTGTAATTCTTGTTTCTCAATAGTCTCGCTACCTTTGCAATCACCTGTAGATATTCTCTTTTTACACCAAGTGGTGCAGATATCATAAAGATGAGATATACAGGTTTACTGTCTATTGCCTTAAAATCAACACCTGTTGTGGAGCGGGCAAATACTACCCTTAATTCTTTAACAGCATCGCATCTTGCATGGGGAATTGCAACCCCATCCCCTACACCTGTGCTTTCAATATCTTCCCTTTGTTTTATCTTGTCAATGAAAGATTCTTTTTCTTTTATATATCCATTTTTGAAAAAAATATCTGCCATCTCTTTAATTACATCATTCTTCTTTGCATGTTTCAACTCACTAATAATGCCAGATTCTTTCAATACATCTGTTAAAAGCATAATACCTCCTTTGTTTGTTTCAAAAACAATTCAAACTGCAAATGGTTAAAGGTAAAAGGTTAAATGTTAAAAGTAAAAAATTAAAGAAAAAGTCTCCCTATTCCCATTTATATTTCTCTTTCAACTCTCAATATTCAATTATTCCTTAATATCCTTTCACCTTTTTCCATACTCCCAGATAAACTGGGAAGTAAGAACTAGGAACTGAGAAGTGGGAAGTAATAAATCCCACACCCCAATTTCAAAAAGTAATCGCTTACCGCTATCCGCTAACCGCCAAAAAATAATTTATGACAAAGAACATGTTTCGTAACCGTGACTCGTGTTCAAAATAATGCGGAATGCGGAAGTGAGAATGCGGATTTAACGAATTAACACGAATCACCATCACGAACACGTTTGTCAATTCTTTCTTCATTCACTAATCTTTTCTTAACCTCAACCTAAACCTTAACCTTTCTTTATCCTCTTACCCATTACCGTTTCTTTCTCATTCTCTCTTTTTCCTATATGCTTGCTACTTATCCCTCGCTACTGCTTTTTCCACTCATCTACCCATTCACTAATCTTTTTCTTAACCTCAATCTGTCTCTTTTATCTTCTTTTTCCCATTTCTCCTGCTCGTGTAATAGCAAATTTTGTCATAAACGGACCCAAAATTTCCGTTACTATGGTAGTCCCTAACGCAATAGCAATAATATTTGAAGAGAGTTCCGGGAATTCATTTGCCGCTACTAAGGCTAAACCTATGGCAATTCCTGCCTGTGATATAAGCCCAAACCCTGTATAATTCCTCACATTTTTCGGTGCTTTGCCAATAACCGCGCCAATATATGCTCCCGTGAATTTACCTGAAATTCTACCTACAATATATGCAATTGCTGTAATACCTAATTGAATCAATTTTTTAATCTGTAGTTTTGCACCTGCAAGGACAAAATAGATTGTGTAAAAGGGTAAGCCAAAATTTTCTAATACACCAAATATATCCCTTTTTTTCTGTGAATAATTTATCACTATAAATCCCATTGCCATACTGGATAATAATGGTGAAAAATGGATGCCCCTTATGGGATTTTGAAGACCCCCCGTAACAAGTAGTATTGTTCCTAAAACAATTGTAAGCATTTCTAACTTATACCTCACAACCTTTACAATATATGAAAGCAAAAATCCACCTATTATCCCGAGGATTATGGAGATGGATATGTCAAGGAAAACCTCAAGTATTATAGTCCCTATGGAAATATGACCTCCATGAAGCATCCCATGGGCGAAAGAAGCAGAAATGGCATAAAGTGTTAAACCCAATGCATCATCAATGCCAACACAGGCAAGTAAAACTGTGGATACAGGACCTCGGGCATTATATTCATTTAATACCAATACAGTAACGGCTGGGGCAGTGGCAGCACCGAGTGCGGCAATAATTAGAGATAAAGGAAGAGAGAATCCTGATATCTTTACAAAAACAAATATAAATATATATGCAAACAGGGTTTCAAAGATAACAATACTCCCAATATATTTCCCCATTTTTCTGAGTTTCTTTATATCCAGTTCTCCACCGACAGTGAAAGCAATCAAAATAAGAGCAAAGTTAATTAGCCAGGAAAGTTTCATATTCCATTCCGGAGAAATAATATGCAGTGCTGAAACTCCCAGAGCAAGCCCTACGAGAATATATCCTGTAACAGCAGGAACTTTTATACGGGATATAAGCCATCCCCCGAGATATCCGAAAAATAGAATTATTCCAAGTACAAGAATTTCATTCATTTATTTTGTCCCCTTTATTTTCAAAGAACCTATTTGCTCAAATTCCTTAAGACTCCCTTCGCCACAGATTTTAATGTATCAAATACGCCAATGCCCTGTGTGGCAACGCCTTCGAGATAAGGAACATTTAATATATTTACAGCCTTATTTAGTTCATCAACAGATGAAATATTCGGCAGGTCTCTCTTATTATATTGTATTACAAATGGAATTTCTTCCAATTTTAAATTATATTCCCGAAGATTTTCGTAAAGGTTTTGCAAACTTTCCACATTGTCTTCAAATCTCTCTATCTGTGAATCAGCCACAAACACAATTCCATCTACCCCTTTTAATATCAATCTCCTTGAGGCATTATAGTATACCTGCCCCGGAACTGTATATAGATGAAATCGAACCTTAAATCCTTTAACGGTTCCAAGGTCAACAGGAAGAAAATCAAAAAACAGAGTTCTATCTAATTCTGTTGCAAGACTTACTAATTTTCCCCTTGTTTCGGGTGAAATTTTTGAATAAATAAATTTAATATTGGTCGTTTTTCCCCCCAATCCCGGTCCATAATATA
Source organism: Caldifarciminota bacterium (assembly GCA_015486685.1). Classification (GTDB taxonomy): domain Bacteria; phylum Hydrothermota; class UBA3072; order WFRC01; family WFRC01; genus WFRC01. The sequence goes on along the minus strand of WFRC01000190.1, from coordinate 8,560 downwards.
CAATCTTACAGTTAATTTCTCGGGATGCATAGTTAATCAGCGCCATCTTACCTCCTCACTTAAATAGATTGTCCAGTTCTGATTCTGCCTCTTCCACAAATCCCTCATCAATTGTTTTTCCATAGGTCTTTTCTATTTTTTGAAAAATCTTTTTAAATATTGCTTCAAGTTGTGCTGATGCTTGCCTTACCTTCAATCTTACCAGTCCAAGTGTAGTTCTATTGTCAAAAATAACAGCAAGTATTACCTTGGATGCAACTACTGAAACATAAATATTTTCATTCACCCCCTGATGGAAAAGGGTGCTAAACTCACTTTCACCTATAATTGAAGCAAGCTGAGATGTAGCGGCAAAATCTGCGGCTGAGAGCGTAGCAAACGAAGGAATATCAATCTGGGATACATCTCCTACGCTTGTAATTAACTGCCCTGCCTTATCAATAAGGAGTAAACACCTTGCCGAAGTAGATTCGAGGAGGGCTTCCAGAACCTTGTTTATGCTCCAGAACTCCTCCTCGAATATATTAAGTTCGCTATCTCCCAAAAATTTCCTCCTTAAACGCCTGCTTCTTCAAGTTTTAACAACCATTCCCAATGTTTATCAGTATTGGATTGAATTTCATCGATAATATGCCTGTTCTCAGGGGTAAAAAGATGTCTGAATCTACCCTGCATCTTCAACCATTCTTCAACGGGCTTTGGTTTTCTGGGTTTATGGGTAATGATATGCTTACCATCTGCAACCTCATATAGGGGCCAGAAATTTGTCTCCACTGCCAGTTTTGCGACTTTAATCGTTAATGATGGGTCATAATACCATCCAAGTGGGCAGGGGGAAAGTACATCAATAAAGGTGGGACCATCAATAGATAATGCTTTTTCAACCTTTTTCGTCAAATCTGCCCAATGAGATGGAGATGCCTGTGCTGCATAAGGAATATGGTGGGAAGCCATAACCTCTGTTAAATCTTTCCTTCTATGTCTTTTCCCCGGAATTACTGTCCCGGCAGGTGAAGTAGTGGTATTAGCACCAAAGGGAGTAGCACTTGACCTCTGAATGCCCGTATTCATATATGCTTCATTGTCATAACAAATATAGAGCATATTATGACCCCTTTCCATTGCACCTGAAAGTGATTGCAATCCTATATCATAGGTGCCTCCATCCCCGCCAAATGCAATGAAATTTATCTTTTTATCCTTCGGGATTTCCCCCTTTTTCTTTAATGCCTGATATGCCGCTTCTACGCCACTTATTGTGGCACCTGCATTTTCAAATGCATTGTGGATAAATGGAACTTTCCATGCTGTATATGGAAATATGGTTGTAACGACCTCCATACATCCTGTGGCAAATCCTACAACTGTATCTTTGCCTGCAACACTCATTACCTGTCTTATGATTACAGTAGCACCGCAACCTGCACAGGCTCTATGCCCGGATACAAATAGATCAGGTTGACCGGATAATTCTTTTAATGTAGCCATATCTCCTCCTATTCTCTAACGCCTATATAGTTTACTTTTTCAATTTCTTTTTCTGATAGGGCATCTTCAAGTAATGAAAATACCTTTTCAATATGAACAGGTTTTGTATCCCTTCCACCAAGACCGTATATGAAATTGTATATCATAGGTGTTTTATCTAATTCTGCAAGGGTCGACCTAATTTCTGCAAATAGAGGTCCTCCAAAACCGCTCATTCCTTCAGCCCTGTCCATTACGCCCACAGCCTTTAGATGTTTCAATGCGTTCATAATCTGCTCTGCAGGCCAGGGTCTAAATACCCTCACCCTTAGGAGTCCTACTTTTTTGCCTTTATTTCTTAAGGTATCTACTACCTCTTTTGCTGTTCCGGAAGTTGAGCCCATAACTACAATGCCTATTTCTGCATCATCAAGTCTATATGGTTCAAAAATTCCGTATTTCCTTCCGAATTTCTCACCAAATTCTTTATCTACATCTTCTATAATAGGTAGGGCATTCCTCATTGCCTCTGCTTCCTGCCTTTTATGTTCAAAGAAATAATCCTGTAGGTCAAGGGGACCTACTGTTATTGGATGGTCTGTGTCTAACAAATTATATGGTGATTTATGCTCTCCAATAAAATTTTGAACATCTGCATTTTCTAACATATCAATCCTCTGCATTGCATGGGATAGAATAAATCCATCGGCAGTAGCCATTGCAGGAAGAAATGCTTGCTCTGCAATCTTCATTGCCTGTATTACAGAATCATATGCCTCCTGAGAATCCTCTGCATATATCTGTATCCACCCTGCATCCCTTGCTCCCATTGTATCCGAATGGTCGCAGTGAATATTTATGGGAGAAGAAAGTGCCCTGTTTATTTCACATATTACAATAGGTAATCTCAATCCGGCGGCAATGTAAAGGACCTCATGCATCAGGGCAAGTCCCTGAGAAGATGTTGATGTCATTACCCTTGCGCCTGCTGCGGCTGCACCAACACAGGCACTTGCAGCAGAATGCTCACTCTCTGTTGGGACAAATTCCGTATCCACCTTCCCATCTGCTACAAAGCTTGCAAAGAGCTGCACTATTTCCGTTGCAGGTGTGATAGGATATGCGGCAACTACATCCGGGTTTATCTGCCTCATTGCTTCTGCCATTGCTTCATTTGCTGTTTTTGCTACAACCTTCATCTTACACCTCCTCCCTTACCATTGTTATTGCCTTAGTAGGGCATTCCTCTGCACATATACCGCAACCTTTGCAATGAGAATACTTAACACCTTCAAATTTCCCATCCTTTACAATGATTGCAGAGTCAGGACAATATACCCAGCAGAATAGACAGTGTATGCATTTACTCATATCAACCTCAGGTTTTATTACCCGCCAGTCTCCTGTTTCAAATTTTTCACTTGAACCAGGTTCAATGATTTGAGCCCCTATGGTAAGCTCTTTCCATCCCGATTTTTTTTCGTTCATCATTCACTCCTTGTTTCTTGATATGCCTTTTTTATGGCTTCAATATTTTTATCCACAATTTCTTCTGGCTTACCTCTAAATTTGATTTTAAGTTTTTTCTTTACACTTTCCAGTAAATGGTCAAAATTTAAGAGATTCGTTGCCTTTATTAAACTCCCCAGCATAGGTGTATTTGGAATTGCTTTGCCAATGGTTTCCATAGATACGGAGTATGCATCAACTGTGTATAGTTTCTTCCCTTGAATATTAAGGTCTTTTCTTATCTCTTCGGGTGTTTTTTTGGTATTAATAATCAAAACACCGTCATCTGGCAATCCTTCCAATACATCTATTTTACCTATCAGAGTCGGGTCAAGCACAAGCACTACATCAGGATTGGTAACACCGCTGTGAATTCTTATAGGTTTCTTACTTAATCTGTTAAAAGAGGCTACTGGTGCTCCTGTCCTTTCAGGACCATATTCAGGAAATGCCTGAATATATAATCCTGTTTCAAGTGCCGCTTCTCCAAAAAGAAGGGCTGCTGTCTTTGCACCCTGTCCACCTCTTCCATGCCACCTAATTTCTATGAGATCTTTCTCCATAACATCTCCTTTTTAGTTTGTTCCCTCATATTTTACTCTTAAACTCAAAAAAGTCAAGGGTTTTTCCTGAAAATAATATAAAAAGTTACAAAATTTAACGCAGAATGCGGAAGTATTTCGTTCATCTCGTTTATTTCGTTAGTTTAGTCTATTTAGTCTGTCTGGTCTATCTGGTTTGTCTCGTTTATTTCGTTCATTACGTCCCAGTGAAATAGTTTCACATTTCACGGGATAAATTTGTTTCGTTTTTCTCGTTCTTTGCCGTTGGCAAGTATCCTTTTAGCGGAAAGCGGTTAGCGGTAGGCGGTCAGCGTCCTCATCTTTTTTAACCTTTTACATTTAACATTAAACTATACCCTAATTTTTTTGTCAACGGCTGTCTTTAGCAGCCGATTTTGCCAGTCTATCTGCAATTCTGTTCTCTTCCCTGTGAATATGAAGGACCTTCCATCCCTCAAACTTATGCAAAAGCAGTAATAATTCCCATTGGAGTTTTTTTAACCTTTCATTTTTTACCTTAAATCTTCCTGTGACCTGATTTACCAATAACTTGCTGTCCGAATACAAAATAATGTGTTGGAACCCCAATTTTTTTGCAGATTCAAGACATTTAATAGCAGCAATATATTCCGCCTCATTGTTTGTCTTTATCCCAAGAGGAATTTTATTTTCAAAAACCCTTTTTCCATCTGAAAAAATTACAAAACCTGCACCTGCTTCCCCGGGATTTCCTGAAGAGGCACCATCAGAATACAATTTTGCGGTCTTCATAGGATATTTTCTTTGTATATCAAAAATCTCCCACAACTCTCACAGGTATAGAGTTTATCTCCTCTTTTTATCTCGGCAAAATGTTGTGGAGGGATATGTGCGAAACAACCTGAGCATATAGGCTTATCTACTATAGATACTGCAATTCCATTCCTCGCTTTACGCAGCCTTTCGTATCTTTTTAATAACCCCTCTTCAATATGGACAGCAATGCCTTTTTTCTTGTCTTCCAGAATAGGTATTTCTTCGTCTATATTTTTATACTCTTTTTTTAATTCTTCTATCTCTTTCGTAAGAGTTATTTTCCTTTTTTTGACATTTTCCATCTCTTCTTTCAATGCTCTATCCTTTTTCTCCAATGTATCATAAGCCATAATGATATCCATTTCCAGGATATCTGCTTTTTGTTTAGAAAACTCTATTTCTTTTACAATAGCACGATATTCCTCATTCGTTTTTACCTGATATTGTCTCTTTTTATAACCATCAAGTTTGATTTTTTCCTCCTCCGCCCTTTTCTCAAGGTCTTTTATCTTTATCTTCTCCTTGTTCTTTAATTCCTCTTTTGATTTAACCCCTTCATCCATTTTTTTCATAAGTTTCTCAATGTCCTGGATCTCTTCAGGTATTTTTTCCTTTCTTTTGAAAACGCTGGAAATTTTTGTGTCAATCTCCTGCAATTTTACAAGGGTTTTCATTTTATCCTTTATATCAATAGCCATTTTCCCCCTCCGATGGATAAAAAAAAGAGTGCATTACAGCACTCCTTTCTTACTCTGGGCGAAAGAGGAATTGAACCTCTGACCTCCGGTATGTGAGACCGGCGCTCTAACCATCTGAGCCATCCGCCCTATATTTTTATATCTTTTTTCTTTATTTTCACTCATCTCTTAAATATTAAACACTCTTTACTATTTTGTCAAGGGTTTATTTTAAAAAAAATAAAAAAAATAGGTTCTTTTTCATTTTAAGTGAATTAAAAAATGGGAAGTAGGCAATAAATAAAAATTCTTGACAAAATAGAAAAAAAATGTATCTTTATATGATGTTAAAGTTTAATGTTGAAAGAGAGAAAAGACTGTTAAAAGTTGAAGGTTGAATGGAGGAGGGATTTCCTAATCCCGATTATTTTACTAAGAACGGTGATACGATGATATGGTGATACGGATATGAAAAGATTAGTGAATGGGTAAAGGATTAACAAATGTGTTCGTGATGGTGATTCGTGATGAACGAAAGAGAAAAGAACGTGAAGCGTAAGGCGTAAAGCGTGAGGAGATAAAAGATATTGGATGTTAGATGTTGGACAAAATAAGCGTTGTTATTACGATTAACGAATTACGATTAACGCTTCACGAGATACTTCCGCATTATTTTTAGCGGGAAGCGGTTAGCGGTAGGCGGTCAGCGTTTTAACTTATTAAACAAGGAGGTATTATGGTAATCTTGTTATTTATTTTAGGACAGCATATTGTATTTGGGCCAAGGATTCAGGTAAATGACCCTGACCCTGATTCTACATTGCAAAACCATCCTGCGGTTGTAATTGATGATTCTGCTAATGTATATGTTGCATTCCAGGATGGCAGAGATAAATATGCCGGAGGGAATGAAATATACTTTTCTCGATTATGCGGTGATACATTCAGCAGGGATATAAATCTTTCACAATCCCCTTCAATAAATGATAAATATCCATGGGTTGCAGTTTCAGACACAAAAGTATATGTAGTGTGGCAGGGGACTTCCGATGGAACAAGTTGGAAGGTATATTATGCTTATTCTGCAGATGGTGGAAATACATTTTCTGCCCCTGAAACCCTACCGGGAATTACAGCGAATAACTCTACCACATCAGGTGTAAATGATGGGCCCCAACCTAAAATCTCAATTAACGGGTCAAAGGTATATGTAATATGGGTAGATGATGGTACAGGTACTTTGAGAATTAAACTTGCCCGTTCTGATGATGGAGGAATCACATTCCAGGATTTGGGAATTATAGATAACAACCCTGGAAATGTTAATAGAGACCCATTCGTTGAAGTGTTAGAAGATACCCTTGTTTATGTTGTATGGAGATGGGGTACTGGTGGGACCAATCAAGACCCACATCCATGGATAGCATTCACAAAATCAACAGATTCGGGTAACTCATTTTCCGACGGTGTTATTGTATTGGATGATAGTTCACAGGTTTATAGAGGAAATCCAGGAGTAGATGTTAATCCGACTACAAAAGAAATAATGGTTGTATGGGAGGATTCCAGAAATTCAGGTGGAAACGCTACACCTGATATATGGTTTACACACTCAACAGATGGTGGATTAAACTTTGCACAAAACCTTCAAGTGAACAATTGGGATACACTTACTACCTGTGATAACTACAGGGCGAATTTCTCTATAGACCCGGAAGGGAAAATGGCTGTGGTATGGAATGCTGACCCCTTTACAAACGATAGTTTCAGTGTATATATGTGTGGATATGCAGATAGTGTTTTTGGAACACCTCAAGCATTGGTAAATACATATACTTCAAATACCGCTGGAACATTTGGGAATGCCTTATATCCTCCAAGTATCAAAGAAGCAATGATTGATTCCACCACATATTTCTTTATGGTATGGCAGGATATTTCAAATGACCCAAATGGAAATATATATTTTATTAAAGGGAAAGTTGTAACTACATTAGGAGATATTGATGTATATAAAGACACCCTTGATTTAACAAATGGCGTTATGGATTTTGATTCTCTGCCTGCCGGCCCTGCCTATGTCTCAAAATATTTTTTGATTGTAAACTCAGATTCTCTAAATAATCCTGATACAACAGATGGACCTGCCAGAGGCAGATTAATGCATATTTATTATAACCCCATCACAATTTATGGACCAAACGATAGTTTTACGGGATTCCTTGAAACATATCCGGAATCCCTTGGGATTGGAGAAACATCCCTGTGTAAACTCACTCTATATATACCTGAAGGAAAACATCAAGGTGACTACCAAGGGACAGTGGTAATCAATGGAATGGATAAGGATTCTTCAATAACCTCTGATTCTTTTACAGTCAGGGTTAAAGGGCCTTATGCTGAACCAACTCTGGACAGTCTAAAGGTTTTTCCAAATCCATATAAACCTGTTTATTCAGAACCAAAGGTCTATTTTGAGGGTATAACAAGTGATGCAATAGTGAGTGTATATGATATTAAAGGCAGGTGCGTATTTAATCAGCAAGAGCAACAAACAAATCCTGACGGACTGATTGTATGGGATGTTTCCAGAATTGCAAGTGGGATATATATCTATATTGTCAAAAATAGCTCTGGAGAAATCAAAAAGGGCAAGATAGCCATTATGAAATAGGAGGTAAGATGAAAAAAATGATTGTTTTTGTATTATTTTTAATGTCAATTCACACTTATGGGAATGGAAATGCAGGTATATTGTCAGCAGACATTTCAGAAGGTGCAAGAGCAATATCAATGGGCGAAAGTTTTACAGGATATTCAGGTGATGTATATGCACAATTCTGGAATCCCTCAGCAATTTATGGCAGAAACACAATTTCATTCACCCATATCAACATATTTGAGGGAATTAAGAGTGAATTTCTCATATCCAGTTTTCCCCTTAAAATCGGAAAAATCGGATTTTATATGCATTATATTGGATATGGAGAATTTAATGGGTTGGATGAACATGCAAGAAACCCGTATACCTTCACTGCTGCGGATTATGATGTTAACCTGAATTATGCTTTTAGAATGAAAAAAAGGCTGCATCTGGGGATTTCATTTAAATACGCCCATTCAAATATAGATACAACCAACGCCCATATCTACGCAGTATCCTTTGGAGGATTATATTTCCTAAAAGGTGGTATGCTATTAGGCGTATCATTAAGAAATATAGGCACAAAGGGAACATTCTATAATGATGGATATGCTCTACCCGAAATATTCTCGTTGGGTTTCTCAAAAAGAATGAAGAAAATGTTATACACAGGAGATATTGAATTTAGAACCGATGATAGACCTCAACTTGGAATAGGTATGGAGTATAGAATAAAATTTTTCCATCTGAGAGTTGGATTAAAAACCGAAAAGGATTTAGGACTACTTTCCCTATTAAGATTTGGTTTTGGAATAAAAAAACAGCCTGTCCAGTTTGATTATGCAGTAATACCTTCAGGAGATTTAGGCATACAACAGATAGCTTCACTGGGTGTAGAATTCTAA
>WFRC01000189.1 GCA_015486685.1 Caldifarciminota bacterium | reverse complement strand
GTAGAAAAGGCAAAGAAAAGATTATTAGAAGAAGGCAGAGGCACCATCCTATTTATTGATGAACTTCATAGGTTTAATAAATCCCAACAGGATGCATTTTTACCCTATCTTGAAAAGGGTATTATTACTTTAATTGGAGCAACGACAGAAAACCCATCTTTTGAAATAAACCCTCCCCTCCTCTCAAGATTAAAGGTATTTGTTCTGCATCCGCTTGATAAAAAGAGCCTTGATAAAATTGTGGAGAGGGCATTAAAAATAGATGAAATTTTGAAAAATTACAATATAACTTTTGAACGAGGTGTGCTTGACGAGATTTACATCATCTGCAATGGTGATGCAAGATGTGTCCTGGACACAATTGATATATCTGTTAAATCAAAGCCCGAGAAGGAAATCCTTATTGACAAAATATTGGTTTCGGACATTACTCAAAAACTGCTTCCCTATGATAAATCTGCCGAAGAGCATTATAATCTTATATCTGCACTACATAAATCCATACGCGGAAGCAACCCTGATGCCGCCTTATATTATCTCGCCCGAATGTTAAAGGGTGGTGAAGACCCACTTTATATTGCGAGAAGGCTTGTAAGGATTGCAACGGAGGATGTGGGCATGGCTGACCCATTTGCATTAACAATGGCTATATCAGCAAAAGAATCAGTCCATTTTGTTGGTATGCCTGAGGCAGACCTCGCACTGGCAGAAACCGTTGTCTACCTTGCACAGGCGCCTAAAAGCAATAGTTTATATACTGCCTATGGAAAGGCAAAAGAGGTAGTAATATCAGAACCGCCTTATCCCATTCCTCTTCATCTCAGAAATGCCCCAACACCTCTAATGAAAAAAATGGGATACGGGAAGGAATATAAATATCCACACAATTATCCTGATGCATTTATTCTTGAGGACTATTTCCCTGAGGGATTAAAAAAAAGGCATTATTATCACCCTACAGACAGGGGATATGAAAAAAAGGTAAGAGAGAGACTGGCAAAATGGAGAAATTTTTTCAAAAAAAACGAAAAAAATACTTGAAATTTTTGTATATAGAGGTAATATAGTGTTATGGAAGAGGTAACATTTAGTGCATTAATTGCGAGACTGGCAACAGGAGCCCTTATTGCTCTGGGAATAGTTAAAGACCCGATAGAGAACAAGCAGAAGATAGACCTTGAACTCGCCCAATATGCAATTGACACTCTTTCAATGCTTAAAGAAAAAACAAAAGGTAATTTAACCAGAGAGGAAAAAGCATATCTGAAAAATATTATTGGTGAATTGAAAAGAAATTTCGTTCAAATCAAGGACAAGGAGGTAAAATGAAAAGAAGGTCCAGTATTTTTTTGTTATCCATCTTTAGTTTCATTCTATTGACAGGCTTAACCCACACCGTAAAAAAGAACGATACCCTATGGGATATTGCAGGGCATTATTATGGAGACCCCTTTCTCTGGCCCCTTGTTTATGAAGCAAATAAGAATATAATTCAGGACCCACACTGGATTTATCCTGACCAGATATTCACAATCCCACCATATCAGGGAGAAGAAACAAGGGCTGTAATTCCCGAAACTACTGAGGCTGGCTCTGCAAAGGTAGAAACCACTAAAACAGTAGCAAAACCGATTATATCCACCACCCCTCAGGAAAAAGTTGCACCTACCACTGAAGAGATACCTGAGGAACAAAAAGAGATAAAGGTTGTCTCTGTATTAAAGGCTCCAACAGGCGCAAAAAAGAAAACTGTAAGAAAAATCACACTCATCGCTCCTCAAATATTCTCTCTTGCCAAATCATTGGCGTATTCAGCGGGATATATCACAAAAGAACAGGGGTTCAATACAGGAAAGATTGTCCAGGGAGCAGGAGAAATTGAGAGAACGCAATTTACAATGAATGATAAGGTAGCTATCAATAAAGGTACTGAAGATGGCATTAAAGAAGGTGATATATATACAGTATACAGGATGGGTAAAGGTGTTTATAATCCCATTACAGATGAGTATCTTGGCAGAATAGTTAAAATTCTTGGGGATATAAAAATATTGAAAACAAAAAAACATACAGGCGTTGCAAGAATTTTGAGGTCGTTTGATACTATTAAACCCGGGGACCTATTTATGGAGAGGAAAATACCTACCCTCCCTTCGGGAAATCCTAAACCTTTCATTTCAAATGTTACGGGCACACTTGTATATTTTAAGGGAAATTCAAATGTTATTAAACCATTTAATATCGTATATGTTCAACCCGATTCGGAAAACTCTCTTCAACCGGGAGATGTTTTGCTTCTGTATAAAGAGAAAACATTAGGACTTGACAGTGGAACAGATAAACTCCCTATTATTCCTGTGGGTAAAGTGCAAATTATTAACTTAAAGGGAGATAATACTGCAACAGGTTATATACTCTCTATAATGGGACATACAGATATTAAACTGGGAACCAAATTCAGGTTGGTCGGAAGAATTGGAGAATAAATTAACTGTTATTGACCTTTTAAGAATGAAAAGGAAGGGTGAAAAGGTAGCCCTTCTTACTGCTTATGATTATCCATTCGCAAGGATTGAAGACGAAGCAGGAATGGATGTAATACTTGTAGGTGATTCCCTGGGTATGGTGGTGTTAGGATATGAAACAACAATACCTGTGAGTATGGATGAAATGCTTATACATTTAAAAGCAGTAGCAAGGGGTGTAAAAAGGTCAATGGTAATTGCAGATATGCCATTTCTTTCATTTCAGATAAACACCGATGAAGCAATAAAAAATGCAGGTGCATTTATGAAGGCAGGCGCAGATGGGGTAAAGATTGAAGGGGGTAGAGAATTTATCGGTACTATAAAAAGGATTATTGATGCAGGTATTCCTGTTATGGGACATCTTGGACTCACACCCCAATCAGTAAAAAAATTTGGTAAATATAGGGTTGTGGGCAAAACAGAGAAGGAAAAGAAAAAGATTATAGAGGATGCATATCTCCTTCAAGAAGCAGGTATTTTTTCTTTAATCCTTGAATCTGTGCCATCTAATATTGCAAAACAATTGTCCGGAGACCTTGCTATACCTGTTTACGGTATTGGTGCAGGACCATATTGTGATGGACAGATACTTGTATCCTATGATATTTTAGGACTATATGAAAAATTTCAACCCAAATTTGTAAAAAGATATGCGGATATAGGGAAAATTGCAAAAGATGCAATAACATCCTATATAAAAGAGGTAAAAGAGGGAAAATTCCCCCAATAGATGAAAATTTTTGTCTGGATACAACCGCAAAGAGACAAAGGAGAATTCTTTTTATCTGACGCAGATAGATTTATAATAACCGCCCTTCGTAATAAAGAGATTTTAACAGATAATATCACTGTTGTATCCTGCAAGAAACCGGATAAAAAATCCTTTTTCACCAATATATCACTGGATTATAAACTATTAATACTCAATTCAACATCTAACCCTATTAATACAATGTATACATCCTTAAAATCGGAATTACATCCTGATATCCTTGTTATGAGTAAAACATACGGAAAAATATTATCAAAAACTTTGGGTTGGCCCAGCATTATTATCCCGAAGGGTGTTGATATCTTAAATAAAATACTTCAATCACAGATATGGCAAAAAGTAGGTATAAAAATACCCCTTTCCATACTTATAGAAGATAAGCATACTGTTCAGGGAATAGACGAGATACCCCCAATGCAAGGAAAGGAAACAAAATCCCTCACTATTACAGAAGATATGGAAAAATCCATATTAGATATCATCAAAGAAGAAAAGATTTATGGACTACAATGAAACAATCCTGTTCTTAAACTCACTTCTTGATAGAGAAAGGGTTGAGAAGGTAAAATATCCTGAGACACTTGATGATTTCAGAAAATTTCTAAAAAGGATGGGCAATCCTGAAAAGGGGTTGAAAACTATACATATTGCAGGGACAAAGGGCAAAGGTTCAACAGCATCTATTATATCAGAGATTTTAAGAAATGCAGGATATAAAACAGGGCTTTTTCTCTCCCCACATCTATTAAATATCCGAGAAAGGATTCAGTTAAACGGTCTGCCCATTCCAGAGGAAGCATTTGCAAGGATTATTACCAAAATTAAACCAGAGATTAAAAACAATAAAGGCTTCCGCTCTCTATTTGAAACAATCACATCTGCCTCATTTATATACTTTAAGGAAAAAAATGCAGATATTGCAGTCTACGAGGTAGGACTTGGAGGCAGGCTGGATGCGACAAATGTAATAGAAACACCTGATGTTGCTGTAATTACAAGTATCAGTTTTGACCACACACATATTCTGGGTAATACATTAAGAAAGATTGCAAGAGAAAAAGCAGGTATTATTAAAAAGGGTGGTAGTGTTGTATCAACTGTGCAGGATATTGAGGCAGAGAAGGTAATTCAAAAAATTGCGCGCGAGAAAGAGGCAAAATTATCCATTTTAGGTAAAGATGCCCCTTTTGAACCACTGACGACTTCACTCCAGGGGACAAAATTCCTATATAAAAATCAAGTTTACCACACATCCCTTTTAGGCATACATCAAGCAGAAAACACTGCATTGTCCATCTTTGCGCTGGAACACACAAAATTTTCAATAAACAAAACAATAACAAAAGATACCTTGAAAAATATAACCATACCTGGCAGGTTTCAGATATTGAGAAAAACCCCATACCTGGTGATTGATGGTGCCCATAATGTAGAATCTGCAAAATATTTGGCGGATGCAGTGGAAAAAATTTTTGGCAGCAAGGTCTTACTTATTTATGCAAGTATGAAGCGGAAGGATGTGGTAGGCATACTCAAAGCATTGAGGCCCGTAATCAAAAAAATTATTATTACACATATAAATATACCCAGGGCAAAACCCGAAGAGGAAATTCAGGATATTGCACACCAGTTAAAGATTCCCTCCATTATAAAGAAAAATCCTATAGATGCACTTTCTTATACTTTCAAAATAAGCAGAAAAGACGATATTATCCTTGCGGCTGGCTCACTCTATCTTGCAGGTGAAATTCTTAAAAATGCAAATAATTGGGGAAACAATGGAAATTCACGCGTTAAATAGGGAGATAAAAAACTGTAAAAAATGTAGGTTATATCTCACAAGGACAAATGCAGTTACGGGTGAAGGCAACTTGAATGCAAAAATTATGTTGATTGCCCAGGCACCAGGAGAAAAAGAAGATAAAGCAGGTAAAATGTTCATCGGTCCTACAGGAGAGGTATTAAATGAATTTCTGGAACTTTCAGGCATTGATAGAAACCAAATCTATATGACAAATCTGATTAAATGTATGCTCCCAAAATATCGGAAGCCAAAAACAGATGAGATTACAATATGCAGTAATTATTTAGACAGGGAGATTGAAGTTGTTAGACCTGAATTTTTGGTGCCTCTGGGATTCTATGCAACAAGATATATACTTACCAAATATGGTATAAACATAAATAATGAAGATATTCCGAAAAATTATGGGAAACTTCTATGGACGAACAATAAAAAGGTCTATCCACTACAGCATCCCTCGTCAGTGCTTTATAATCCAGATGAAAAAGAGAAGATTTTAAGCAATTACAAGAAATTAAAAATATTTCTTCAGGAATGTAAATGGTATTCTGTCTGCCCGATGAAATGGTATTATGAAAGGGGGAAAATAGGCAGGAAATGGGTAGAACTATATTGTAAAGGAGATTGGGAAAGTTGTATCAGGTATCAAAAAGAGGAAAACGGTGAATACCATCCTGATTGGATGCTTCCCGATGGCACCATAGATGAAAAATTAAAGGAGGAATGATGTTTTTAATGTTATTGCTGATGAATGTAAATCTTGTAAATGATGCCCTGAAATTTGTGGGACAGGACACAACAGCATTGGGATATACACCGAAGGGATACTGGTCAAGATACCCAAATAATAAGTTAATCCCATATAAACTTCCATTCTTTGATGACCTGTTCTCTAACCCTTTACAGATATATGTATTTGGGAGGACAATGGGAAATGTGGTGGAAGATTATCTTGATACTGCTTATTGTAATAAACATTCAAACTCAATATATGAAGTCTTATATTTCAATGGTGTTGATAAAATGCTCACAGGATTTAGAAATTATAGTGCAAATCTATCACCTATTACAGAAAAGACCTCTCCCCTATTTTATGCCTTAAATAAATTTATTCAGAGTACATCCAGACAGGAAAATTTCCAAAGTTTTGGTGGAAAATATGATACTTTGAATCCTCTTTATCAGGAAACAAAAAAGGTTCCTCTAATTTTACAAAAACCCATTGCCGAACTTATCTTAAACCTTCTGGATGCCTTAAGATGGCGAAATCTTGCCACAAAGAATGTCCCCGTCTCAGCACAGGAAAAACTATTCTCCATCAGGAATTGGGATGAAACGCAAAGCGATGGTGCAGTCTACTATCCTTCATTTGATGATGTAGGAAAAACAATTGACCTACATTCTCTATTCTACGCAGGATTAAAAACGGCTTCTGCCGTAGAAAAAGCCGCAGATAAACTTGATTCTATACTCTATATAAAAAGGAAAATCCCTGTCCCTGATGTTTCAATTGATATACATACACGAGC
>WFRC01000188.1 GCA_015486685.1 Caldifarciminota bacterium | reverse complement strand
TTTTATCCAACATCTAACATCCAATATCTTCTATCTCCTCACGCTTTACGCCTCACGCTTCACGTTCTTTTCTCTTTCGTTTTGCACGAATCACCATCACGAACACGTTTGTCAATTCTTTACTCATCCACTCATTCACCCATCTACCCATCCACTTCCTATCGCCCCTTACCCATTACCTCTTGCCTCTTACCAAAAATTTTATTTACAACAAATAACAGCGAAGCGAATACACAACGAAGTGTAATAACGCCGAAGGCAAATAACTGCTCCTTCCATTTTTCACTTCCCACTTCTCAGTTCTCACTTCTCACTTAATAAGTATCACCTTTCTCGTTTCCTTATATTTCCCTGCCTCAAAACGGATGAAATAAATCCCAGAAGGAAGTTTCTTACCAATTTTTTGATTTTTTACCATTATAATCTACAAAAACACTTGACATATTACCATTATAATGGTAATATAGTGCATGCTTTCTAATGAAAAGATTTACGAAATACTTGTCAATCAAGGAATATGGGAAGAAAAAAATGGACGCAAAGGGATAAAAAGAAAAGGCCTTGCTACTATCTGTAAATTTATCAAAGGAAAGGAAGTTATTGCCCTTAAAGGTATCAGAAGGGCGGGTAAGTCTACCCTTTTATTCCAGATAATGGATTATCTATTAAAACAAAAGGTAAAAGAGCGTTCCATCCTTTATGTAAATTTTGATGAGCCTTTATTTGTAGAAGAACAGAATATTTCACTTTTAGATAAAATATATGAGGTATATAGAGAAAAGGTAAATCCTTCTAAAAAGGCCTTCATATTTCTGGATGAGATTCAGTATATTCCTGAATGGGAAAGATGGGTAAGAGGAAGAAATGAATCCGAAAGAGGAAAGGTGAAAATATTCATTACAGGTTCTTCTTCCAGACTTCTGAGCAGAGAGTTTTCTACACTCCTTACAGGACGTCATCTATCTTTTGAAGTATTTCCGCTTTCATTCAAAGAGTTTCTCTGGTTTAAGGGAGTAAAAATGAAGGATGAGATGGATTTAATTCGTAAAAAGAGGTTAATAAAAAATCTCCTGAACGAATATCTTGAGTATGGAGGATTCCCTGAGGTTGTTCTTGCAGAACAAAGAAAGCCTAAAATGGAATGGAATGGCTCAAGGTGGATATCAAGGGATGGAGAAATTGTTATTGATAAAGAGAGGAAAATATACCTGCTTCGTCAATATTTTGATGATATAATTTATAAAGATATTGTAATGAGATTCAATGTAAGGGATGTTCATACACTAAAAAAACTTGCCCTTTATTATTTCATAAATGCAGGCAGACTATCAAGTTTCAAGAAGATAAGTAATGCATTTGAGGTCTCTCTTGATGTAATAAGGCACTACACATCATATCTGAAAGAAGCATATCTTATTGAAGAGGTGCCTTACTACTCCTATAAAATGAAGACAAGGATGAGAAATCCGAGGAAGGTATATCCCATTGATTGGGGTATGAGGAGATTTATAACCACAAATTTCACAGAAGATAGTGGATTTGGATTAGAGACAATTATATTCTGGGAGCTAAAGAGAAAAGGCTACGAAATATATTACTGGAAGAATAAAGGTGAGGTAGACTTTATTGCTGCTGGTGTAGAAAATAAGTCCGTTGCCTATAATGTTACCTTTGCTAATATTCAGGAGGATAAACGGGTTAGAGAAAGGGAGATAAATAGTATTCTTGAATGTGTAAAAGACTGCAAAATAAAAAAAGGCATAATTCTGCACGATGGAGACAAAGAATTAATTCAAAAGGAGAATATAAAGATAGAAATCCTTCCTCTCTGGAAATGGCTTTCTTCTTAGAAAGGGCGGAATTGTCTCGTTAATCTCGTTTATTTCGTTCCTCTCTAATCACCATCACGAACACGTTTGTCAATTCTTTACTCATTCACTAATTTTTTCTTAACCTCAATCTTATTACTTTTACCCTCACTTATGTTATCTCTATTATTCCCATTGAATATTTTATGCAGAAATCTATAGTTCGCATAAAGTTTAATCCTAATAAACCGTCAATTCCAGATTCCTCTGGAATATCATGGCAAAGAACTTCTAATTTATCCGCTTTCGTTCCAATCGCTGTGAGGGAATCCACCGTTATTATAGGAGCATATTCTATGCTGCTTCCTGTAATAATTCTTTTTCGGTTTGATGACAAAGCAGGGTCATATCCTAATCTGTATGCGGCCTCCCATGATATAATTGTATTTGTGGCCCCTGTATCAAAGGCAAAGACCAAAAAAATTTCAGTGCCTTTAGCACCCTTTATCTGCACATCTACTTTTATAAGTGGTTCATCTTTTGAAAATGGCGTAATATGGCTCAAAACATTACTCCTATATCCTCGGGAATTTTGCCCGTATATCTTATACTAATTTTGCCTTTATAGTTTTGAGAGGCTTTATATACATCTCTTTTCTTTCCATAAGCCACTACACGCCCTCGTTTTACACGAGTATTAAATTCATCTACCTCACAATCTACTAATAATATCCATTGATTTGGATACTCTGTTTCTATTTCTTCTATTGTCTGCAATCCATCAGACATTTTTTTACCTCCTTAAATATCTTTCTATTATTATAATATCAATATCGGAAAATGTCAATAAAAATTTTATATTTTTATATAAAGTAAAAGGGCGGTCTCCCACCCTTTTTCTTTGAATTTTTGTCCCCTGTCATTCTGAACCGAAGGCAAAGAATCTCTTTCCTCTGTCATTGCGAGTGCCTCTTATTGCTTGTAGTTTTGCGAAGAAGCCAAAGGCGTGAGTGAACGAAGCGAACGAACAATCTCATAGGATGGGTGGTAAAAACAGCCGTTGGCAGTAAAATTAAGGTGCAGTAGGTAGGGTAGGTATAGGGTATGGAAAAAGAAGACAAAAAATGAAAAATTACTATACCCCATACCCTATTAACTATACCCTTCCCATCGGAGGGATTAAGGGAAGGTGTCTTTTGTCATTGCGAGAAGCGTAGCGACGAAGCAATCTCACAGGATGGGTAGATGTCATGCTGAACTCGTTTTCAGCATCTCTATTTGAAAAGAAAAATGTCATATCGTCAAACCCCGTCTCCAGTTCGTTCTAGTGCGTCCCTACATTAAACCTTATTGAATGCACTTTGAATAACAGCATTACCAATAGGCCCGAGGAAAAATAGCAGACAGAAGGCACCACCAGCACCCATTACGCCACTGGTAACCTTCTCTACACCCTTTGCATATTTCCACAGCCACACAAGATTTCCAATAGGTACTATCAAGAGCCAGGCAGTCGGGATTTAAGCACCTCTGGAGTTCATCTCCTCTTTGGTCTGGACCAACCATACCAACCAGTATATCCCCAGTGTAATGAAACTCAGGAAAAAAACACCTACAGGATTACGATTTTCCATAATAATACCTCCTTTTTAATGTTTTTGAAGTTTATTCCCATCTGCATCCCTGATACTGTTGCACGCTATCAGTATAAAGTCTATCAGCCACCAGATACCAAAACCTCCAAAAGTAATTAACTTCAAAATGCCGAGCCCAATTTGTCCAAGATAAAAGCGGTCTATACCCAACTCACCCAGAAAAAAGGATAACAAAACTGCTGTTAGCCAATCTTTGCCAACTCCTATGTGTTTAAGTTTTGCCCCACATTTTACACAAATTACTGCCTTTGGATTTGTCTCTGCCCCACAATTCTGACAATACTTATTTCCCGCTAATGGCTTTGCGCCACAGTTAAGACAAATCTCTGCATTTTCTGGAACCTCTTTTCCACAAGTTCTGCAGAACATAATACCTCCTCGTTAAGGCTCTAATACCCTAATACCATATCTATTTTATGTATTATTCCAAACCCTGTAATTCTGTATCCTTTGCCATCTTTATCGCTTCTAAAACCCACGATGCCACTGATTGAAGCCTCTCCACTCATATATGCTTTTCCTTCACCTGATCCATTCGTATATGGATTTACAAAACTTGCAGGAAGATAATCCTTTGCCCATTTCACATCACTGTTCCTTGGACATACTTCATTATGGTCTACTTTGTATGTTTCAACAGCAACTTGAAATATATGCATATTTGTTTTTACTTCTGTTTTTATATCTTTTTCAGTTTTCATCTTCCTTTCACCT
>WFRC01000187.1 GCA_015486685.1 Caldifarciminota bacterium | reverse complement strand
TCGTTAATCGTAAAAACAACAGATAACTACACCTTTCCTATGAGATTGTTCGCTCCCGTTGGTCGCTCACGTCTTCGGCAGTTCGTTCGCTTTGCTTACTCACGCCTACGGCTTCCACACCTGCCTCTGGCAGGCTCTCAATGACAATACTGGCAGCTGGGAGCCCATATTTTCTTCCTTGAATTGCTGGCAGCTATTTTGTCTCATTCACTAATCTTTTGCCAACTGCTATCGGCCATCGGTTATCGGCTGTCTTTTTCATCCTGTATTAAAAATAAAGGAGTAGAGGCGAAGTCTCCTCGCCTCTACTTCACATCAATATCAATCTTCTTGACTTTACCTTTTTCAGACTTAGGCAACCTGATTTGCAAAACTCCATCTTTGTAAGTAGCGGAAACTTTGCTGTCTTCTACCTCAACAGGAAGCCCAATCACCCTTTTAAATTTACCATAGGTCCTTTCAATCCTATAGAATGTCTCATTCTTATCTTCCTTTTCCATTTTCCTTTCACCTTGAATAGTCAGTTGATTATCAGATAGGGTAAGTTTAATATCAGATTTCTTCATTCCGGGAATTTCAGCAGATACAATAATTTCATCAGGGTTTTCTTTAATGTCAACCATAGGATACCAGGACTCTTCAGTCCTTTTTTCTGAAAATCCCCCGAAATAATCTTGAAGCAATCGGTCAAAATTCTCTTTCATAGAGAGTATGTCATGGAATGGGTCCCATTTAGTCAAATTCTTGGTCATATATATCACCTCCTTTTTCTTTTTTTAGTTTTTGACGGAGTGATTATACTAAATGTTCCATTTTTTTACCCTTTATCTACATTAAATAGGTAAGTATATAAAATATGGAAATTTTCCTCTTTTTCCCATATCTTATACCCCAGCCTGGTTGGTAGACGGAAGCCCATATCCTTCTATCTGAATTGCTGGTATCTGGCTTTTTCATTTTATAATTAGATTCTTTACGCTTTACGGTCTTTTCCCTGTTTCAGATTTAACGCTTCAAATACATAGCCAATATATTCATACGCAATACCCCCACCCATTGCTATCGCAACCTGAGCCGTCTCAACTATCTCTTCCCTGGTTGCTCCGGCTTTAAGAGAGGTATCTACATGCACATAAATACAGGGTTTACAATGCTCAACAATTACTACAGCAAGTTCCATTAACTCCCTGTATTTCAATGGGATATATTTTCCTCTCTTTGAAGTCCGCCAGAATTCCGTAAACTCTTTTGCAAATTCAGGATTCTCTTTTCTGAATTGAATAAGCCCATAGTTTATGCCTTTTTGCTCATCCTCCAATTTTTTCCCTTCTTCCTGGGCTATTTCTTTAGGAGTCCGTTTCATATCTTAACCTCCTTCTTTCTGTAATCTCAATATCCGTTATCTATAAATTATTTCCTGGAAAGTAGCTTCATCCCTTACCTCCCATAAACACTTCCTTTTCTCAATATTGAACACATATTTTTAATCATCAGTTCAAAAGATTGACATAATATAATAAAAAATAACATTTTTTTCAAGTCTTTTTTCTCGTTGGGGTCAGCCATAAACTATCAACTTTCCCGCTTTTGCGAAAAAGTGAAAAACTGATAAGATGCTTTGGCAAAACATCAGAATGACATTTTCCCATCCGGTAAGGTTGCCACGCCTGCCTCTGGCAGGCTCGCAATGACAATGCTGGGAACTGTGATTTCCCCACCTGAGAGATTGTTCACTCATTACATTCGCTCACGCCTACGGCTTCCACGCCTGCTTTCAGCAGGCTCGCAATGACATCATTCACGCGGTGAATGCACTCCATACTCCCGGACAAACTGGGAAGTGAGAAGTAGGAACCGAGAAGTAGGAAGTGAGCACGCTGACCGCCTACCGCTTAATAGGAATATTCCTTTTTGCTACCTGCCAACGGCTCTCGGCTGTCTTTTTCATTTTGCATTTTTCAATCTTCATTTCCCTATTACCTCTTGCCTCTTACCCATTACCGTTTCTTTCTCATTCTCTCTTTTCCTTATATGCTTGCTACTCATACCTCGCTACTGCTTTTTCCACTCATCTACTCATTCACTCTTTTTTCTTAACCTTAACCTGTCTTTTTCCGTATCACCATATCATCGTATCACCGTTTTTCTTGTCTCTTTCGTTTCTCACGAACCACCATCACGAACACGTTTGTTAATCCTTTACCTATTCACTCATCAATCAACTAACCTTTTTCTCTTAAGAATATTATATTTGAATATTCCCTCTGGGCATCTCATTATTTTACCTTCTTTACCCTGATTAATCTTACATATCTTCCCAAAAAGGGATATTCCTTAAAATCTTCAAATCCTTCATCTCTCAATATATTTCTCCAATCCCTTTCTATAAAATCAAATGCATACGGACATTCTATTGCTCTGAACGGTATCCTGAAATACGATGGAGCATCTTCAAGAGAAAATTCATTATAGTCCAGGACAAAAAAGACTCCACCCGCTTTTAATACATTGAAAACATTCTTAATTATCTGTTTTCTGACATTATGTGGGAATCCATGAAGCACAAAAGAGATAAAAGCCTTATCAAATTTTTCCTTATATGACATTGATATATCAATTCTCTGATTAACAACTTCTACATTAGAATATCTTGCACATTTTCTTCTAAACTGTTCTATCATATCAGGAGAAATATCAAATCCTACTATCTCCCCTTTTGCAGAAAGATGTTTTCTCATTAAGCAGGCATTCCTACCTGTACCTGCGCCAAAATCAACAATCCTATCCTCGGGTTGAATTTCCATTAAATCAACAACCTGTTTTATAAAATATCTATATTTACTAAATGTAACAATATCTAAAAGAATATCGTAATGCTTCGCCATAAATCCATTTATCTCTACTTTTGACTCTGGATAATAGATAGCCATTCTATTTAGCCTTTATTTCATCCTCAAACTCTAGGAAATAATGCTGGATAACCCGCAAATCAAATCTTGAAAGTATCGATTCTTTGGATTCTCTATCCAATAAAAATTCAAATGCCTTTTTTATCAGTTCCTCCTTGCTTATTTTATGCTGGGTCAAAAATCCATAATATTCATCGTCAAGGGCAACAATATGCTCTGTCTTTGAATCTCCTTCTGCAACCTCGACAACAAAAGTATTACTATTTACTTCCTTTACTTCAATCATTTTCACTCCTTTCACCAAAAATAACTAAACAAAAAAAAATTGCAAATTCAAAATTATTTGACAGGATGAACAGGATTAACATTTCACATTGCAAATTGCATCAACAATAAAGAACGTGTTTCGTGACCGTGTCTCGTGTCCATAATAATGCGGAATGCGGATTTAACAGATTAACTACACATTCACACGGAGAATGCACTCCAAACTCCCAGATGAACTGGGAAGTAAGAAGTAGGAAGTAAGAACTGGGAAGTAACAGATAATGTGGAATGCGGAAGTGAGAATGCGGATTTAACGAATTAACACGAATCACTACCACGAACACGTTTGTTAATTCTTTCCTCATTCACCCATTCACTCATTACCGTTTCTTTCTCATTCTCTCTTTTCCCTATATACTCGCTACTCATACCTCGCTACTGCTTTTTCAACTCATTCACCCATTCACTCATTCACTTCCAACTTAAAGTGTAATAACGCCGCAGGCAAATATACTATAAATATGGTTAAAGGTAAAAGGTTAAATGTTAAAGGTAAAAAATTAAAGAAAAAGTCTCTCCTATCCGTATCATCATATTCCCATATCATCGTAT
>WFRC01000186.1 GCA_015486685.1 Caldifarciminota bacterium | reverse complement strand
ATCGTCCTCCTCCAGAGTCCTGCAAAAAAGATTATGCCTCCGGTAGGGATTCAGCCCTGCTATAGCGGATTGCAGGTATAGGGCACCGCTAACTCCCCGCTTAGCACGACCGGCATTAAGATTATACAATTATTTTTCAGAAAGTCAATAAAAATTTTACAAAAATCAGGATTAAGATTTGCAGGGTAATTCATTTTTTACAGTGACCACAGAAAAAATCCTAATATAACAAATAATAAAGGCAAAAGATTTGCTATGATAAAAGACTTTAATATATCAGTTTTGAAAGACTTTGCAAGAGCAACAGGGAGGTAAACAACATTGAAGAATATTATTGTGAAAAACCATACGGAAATTAGGCCTGTAATTTTTATACCTAAATTTGTAAATATCCATATCGTAATAAGTTCAGGTAAAACAATAATTGAAGCACCTGCAATATATAGAGTTACCGCAGACAGAACATCAGAAAAGGAGCCCTTATATCCAAGAATCTTCCCAAGACCATAATATATTCCACCAATTATAGAAACCGCAAATAGTGCAGTCCATGAAAAACCAAGTCCAGTCACAATCCCCATCGATAAGGAAAATATAATAGTAAATATCCACAGAAGCAAACTATTACTGCCACCATTTATTGTAAATATATAAGTAATCCCATAGATTACCATTAATGGGCTGAAAAAAGTGTAGTATACGATCAAAGATTTTATTATTTTTTTCATTGTGGCTATCTCAATCATCCTTGTAAAACTTTCACCTGGCTTGATATACATTCGGTGAATTAATATAAGGATTTCCTTACTTTCTCTGAAAATTTTAGCAATGTTTTCTCTACTGATTTTTATATTATACATAACTATTTCTCTACAAAGTATTCCCTGATTATGTTCATTTTTGCCTTGACCCCCTGGTAAGGAAAACAAATAGAGTGATAAGAATAAACAGCAATATAAGATAGAAATATCTTTTTCGTAGTCTCATTATATCGTTCCATCCCACTCTGTTTTTCTCCAGAATATACCCTAAATTCCCTTTATTGAATGTAGAAATTATCCCTGAAGGGCTTAAGGTAAAAATTTTGAATGTCTGCTCGTCTGCAATCCAGATATTGTCATTCTTATCCACTGTAAAATCGGAAATTCCTTTTATATGTGAATAAATAAGGTCGGGGTAAACTTTGGTCTTTCTCCCTTTGTTATCTATTTTCCAGAGATATGGAAAGAAATAATCTGCTATTAAATAATTATTACTGGTATCTACCTTTATAACTGCTCCATAAAAATGAAAATGGATGTTCGGAAATGTGATGGCGTTTATCCTCCTCGTTTCAGGGTTAATAATGATTACCTTCCGATTTTTGGGGTCAGCATCAACTACACAGATTTCTCCTAATTTATTTACTGTAATCTCATCGTAAATGAAATTTGGTTCTAATTTTACTTTCCACTTAAAGTGTCCCAACAAATCAAATGCTTGAACTCTATGATTATACATATCAAGGGCATAAATATTCCCATTAGTGCCTACTGCTATCTTAATAATAGAGTTAAACTTTCCAATAGATGTACCTTCACCTCCAAATGAACCAAGCAATTCCCCATTTTCTTTATAAATAAATATTCTTTTCGTCTTTGAATCT
The DNA here is from genome assembly GCA_015486685.1 of Caldifarciminota bacterium. Taxonomy (GTDB): domain Bacteria; phylum Hydrothermota; class UBA3072; order WFRC01; family WFRC01; genus WFRC01. The sequence goes on along the minus strand of WFRC01000186.1, from coordinate 2,772 downwards.
GCTACATAGATTTCACCACCTTCACCTACAGCAAAATCAATATATGCATCAAAGATACCATTTTCTTTTCCCGCTTTCCCAATCCAGAATATCTCATTACCCTCTTCATCAAACTTGTAAATTTTCTTATTTATAAAAACATATACATTTCTACCTGTATCTACATCAATTTTAGTAGGTCCAGAAAAATTAGTCTCCTTTTCAAAGGTACCCAGATACAAAAGAGCAAAAATAATTGTAAGAAAAAGAAAAAATAACATCAAGAAAATCCTTTTGCCTTGTGTTATATTCCATGATATAAAGGGAATCCTCTTCTCCTTCCCATAAATCATTTTAGGGTCTAAAACTACATATCTATTTTCCCATCTCCATTCGGATTGAGAAACCCCTTCTGATAAAAGCACAATTTTATTTTGTTTTACAACCTCTTCTATTTCTTTTTTTATCTCCCCAGGGACATATAGAGCAGGCAAAAGTTCATAAAGATTTTCCTTGTTAATTACAAAAATCTCCTTAGACTCTTTCATAATGGGTAAATTTCTAATCTTTTTTCTATACTCATCAATTTCTTTATGATACCTTGATAAGAGTCTTAAATCCATATGGTTTTTATAGTAAGCATACCTATATTTTGCTTTTCTGATAACTCTTCTCATTTTGGATTTTGGGAATAAGCGGTCTTCCTGTTTAACTTCAAAGACCAAATATTTTTCAGAAAACCTCCATTTCGTAGTAAAGGCAATTTCAGAAATTAGTATTATATTATCTGGGTTTTCAGTAATTAATCTTGATATTTCTTCTTTTATAGGTTCTGGTATATTTAACAGTGGAAGTAGGTTTCCTACATTTTCATTATCAATTCTAAACAAATATCGGGTTTTACCCTTTTCAGGCAGTGTTTTTCTAATATTCTCATTATATTCTTTAATGCTTGAAAATTCTTCAGGAGAGATGACAAACGAGAGATGGGGGTATTCTTCCCAATAATCAAAGTTGATTTTTTCTATCTCTTTTTCTGAATAAGTAAAAAATACCATAGGAAACTTCCATACAAAAATCTTTAACAAGAAAAACCAAACATAGAAAATGGCAATTTTCCATAAATAAATATTTAGCCAATAAGCGTCAATAAGCAATGCACCTAAAAATAATATAGTAAAAACAAAAAATAATGTCACTCGCATTTTGAGAGGATGCCTTTTTATACCAAAAAATATCTGTATAAGAAGCGATATAATAGAAAATAATAGACCTGCAAGGACGGTATATGAAATCATTGGGAACGAGAAGAACAGGAAGGATAATAGAAGAATGGAATCTATACAACCAATATACCTTGTATTTTTTAATTTATCCATATAAAATTTGCTATATTCTTTATTAGACCTTCCCACGAACATTAGCAATATAACAGAATAAGCCAGAATTATCAAATCACCAGATAATTTTCGTGCTGAAAAGGAAAATGCCTGTGATATTAAGGGGATTTCAATAATAACCAGGAAATAGAATATAAGCCTTCTATAATATTTAGCATAGGATAAATAAAGATGCTCTTTGAAGACGCCACCAAATCCAGCAATAAAATCAATGAGGATGTCCAGTAATATTAAGGATACAATGGATAAAAATACATAGTGATGGAAAGAATCTCTGAAAAACAAATAAAGAAATCCAAAACCAATTAGATAATAATAGCCAATCTTAGGAAGTTTTTTAATCTGGGATGTTAAATTTTCATTATTTTGCATCTCTACCTCCTTTTTTGAAGGTTTTTATCTTCAAAAATCTTTAGTGGATTTTCTTTTCACCCACTCCATTTTGATGTAGTTATCCATCTTTTGCCTCCCTGTGCGTAACCTTGCCCAGACAGGCACGGCAGACAGGCTTTCGCTGTCCCCATCTCAATAAACAAATAATCCATCCCTTATTCCTCTATCTTTACAAGCCAAATACCTCTACCTTTATCAGGATATTTTTTTGAGAATCCATCATATACAAATTTCTTACTATCTGATGACCACGATATTACCCCAAAAACATAATCCTCCGGCATATTCTCCGTCACCTTCATTACATCACTCCCATCTGCATGTGCAATGTATAGATTATTATCCTTACCTACTATTATCATATATTTGTGATTGGGTGAAAAACATACAACTGAACCGAATATTGTATCACTCATAGCAAGATATGGTTTACCTCCCTCTGGATATGCCCATAATTGTGCCTTCTTTACATACCCCTCTTCATCTCTCTCTAATACCTTCGTATATGCCCTACCTGGTACTTTCTCCGGTTCCGGTTCTTTATATCCCATTATCTTCCTCTTCTCCCGTTTGGCTTCCCTAAATCTCCTCATTATTTCCCTGCCGCTCTTTATATCCTTTTTTACCCACTCAGGCCAGTGATGCTTCTGTTCACGAAGAAGACTATCTACCCTACCCCATTCCTTATCAGGTACTAATATCAATTTATGCCCGTTGCTTAAATCCCAGAAAAGCGTTGAATCTGGATGAGCAACCTCAGTCCCACCTAAAACAGCAGGATACCTCTTTACTTCCCCTGTCTCTATGTTTATAACAACATCATTTGATGGACCATCTCGCCTGGAACTCATCCAATATGTAAGTAGACATTTGCCATCTGGAGACCAGTAAAAATCTACTCCATAACCTCCAAGTGTATCAGCCTTTAATAAAACCCTCTTATTGCTACCATCCCAGTCCATTAAATAAATACTACGCCCTTCTTTATAGGCTATCTTCT
>WFRC01000185.1 GCA_015486685.1 Caldifarciminota bacterium | reverse complement strand
CTACTAACGAATAACAAAAACAAAATAAGGAGGTTAAGATGATTCTATTGTTATTAGGCTTCTTTATGGGCAGTTTCAAACATCCAGGATTTTCTCCAGAAAGATTTATCTCTATGAAAGATTTTAGAACCACAAAATTTGACTCATCAAATGTAAGTTTTGTAGGTAATTGGCCATTTGGTCTTTGCTGGGAATTAACTTATGGTAAAATCAACTCTGTTCCTTATGTGTTTCAATCCTCAGGTGGTGCAGTAATTACCCTTGATGTATCAGACTCATTAAATCCTGTAGAGGTATCAGAGAAAATGTATACAAAAGGACTTGTAGAACAACTTTTTTTTGATTCCACAAATAATTTTTTATACGCTGCTGTAGGTTATCAAGGACTTGAGATATGGGATGTTTCTAATCCTTCAAATCCTGCAAGAATATCGTGCTATAATACTTCTGATTATGCAAAAGGGGTATATATTTCAGGAAATTATGCCTATGTAGCAGATGGAGATTCAGGTTTAATAATTCTTGATATTTCAGACCCTATAAATCCCGCTCTTGTATCTACCTATAATACCAGTGGACAGGTTTGGAATGTTATAACAAAGGATACCTTTGCTTTCATCTCGGATGGATATGGAGGGATAAAGATAGTAAATGTATCTATTCCATCAAATCCTGTTCCAGTAGGGAGCACTGCAACTGCACCTGTATCTTATACTTATATTAAAGATACTTTTGCCTATATGCTGTCAGATACCTCTTTAGAGATTATCAATGTAAAAGACCCTACTTCACCTTCCAAGGTAGGTTCTTATGATAGCCTATTGTATCCTTGCCGTGTAATGGTAATAGATACATTTGCATATATCACAGATTTATATAATGGATTTTTTGATATTTTAAGTGTTGCAACCCCTTCACATCCTTATAAAATAAGTGGCAGTGGTTCTTTTGGATATCCTACAGGGCTTGCTGTTTCAGGGAGATTAAGTTATATATCCGATATTATCTGGGGTCTTAGAATAGCCGACATATCCGACCCATCTGTTATTTCTGAAATATCCAATTATAAAGCAAGTAGTTATCCTCCCTATGATGTATCTGTGGCAGATACCCTTGCATATCTTTCAGTAGGTGAAGAAGGCGTAAAAATTATCGATATATCACATCCATTAACATCTTATCAAATTGGTGGGTATGATACCCCTGGGTTATCAGAAGGAATTACCATTATAGATTCTCTTGCCTACATTGCTGATGGGGATTCAGGGCTCAGAATATTAAATATAAAAGACCCAACAAGTCCATACGAGACAGGATATTATGACACACCCGGATATGCAAAAGGAATTTATGCTTTGGATACCTTTGCTTATGTAGCAGATGGGAATTCAGGGATAAGGATAATAAATGTTTCAAATCCAGCAAGCCCATTTGAAGTGGGGTATTATGATACATCAGGAACTGCAAACAGCATCTGGGTAATAGATACCCTTGCTTATGCAGGATTTAGTGATGCATTTAGGATATTAAATATATCTAACCCAACAGATCCTGTATTATTAGGGGATACTGCAATTGAAGTAATAGACCTTCAGATAAAAGATACACTTGCATATATATGCTCTTATTTTGCCATTTCCATATTCAATGTTTCTAATCCTGTAAATCCAGTAAAAGTGGGAGAATACACTTCATCAGGATACCCATTTTACGGCGTTTATATTGAGGGAAATTATCTTTACATTACTAATTCATACGCTGGGTTAAAAGTTTTAGATGTATCCGACCCAACAAATCCTCAAGAAGTAGGTTATTATCCTTCACCGGATAGGGCTCAGGCTGTTTACAGTATAGCACCTTATGTCTATATTGCGGATGCCTCCACAGGTCTTCAGATTTACAAAAATCTACTCTTTGGGATTGACGAGAAACAAACATCAAAGCCCACACAGAATACATTCAAAATTTCCCCCAATATTGTAAAAAACAGGTTTACAATAACATTTTCTACAAAAGAAAATAAGTATATGAATATATCGCTATATGACATATCTGGAAGGAAGATAAAAAATCTCTATTCTGGAATGATTAATTCAGGTAGACATAATATTCCTGTTAGAATAAATAAATTCCCTTGTGGGATATACTTTATCAGGGCAGAGGCAGATGGAAATACAATCGCAAGCAGGAAAATTATAAAGATAAGATAGAAGATTAAATGAAAAATGAAAAATGAAAAGTGCAAAATGATAGAGATAGCCGATTGCCGAAAGCCGTTAGCCGTTGGCAAAAGGGATTTTTCCTCCCATCTCTCCTCTGTTTACGGGGGAGATTAAGAGGGGGCAAATGAATAAGTGCAAAATGAGAAAAGATAAGGGGGAGATATGAGGAAGATAATAATATTTATAGGGATATTGATTTTATTGTTTTTTGGCGGATGTGTAAAGAGGTGGGAGTATGAAGGGGTAACATACAGTGCACCCAATTGGACAGCCGATGGCAAAATAGTATTTATAGAATATCACTATATTCAGAGATGGGAGAAGATAATTCCAGTAGTATCAGAACATCAATCAGGAGGCACAGAAGAAATAAGTGTGTATGAAATAAACAATGATGGTTCAGGCTTAAGGAAGGTTGCAGAGATAGATTCAAATAAATTTGAGTATGG
>WFRC01000184.1 GCA_015486685.1 Caldifarciminota bacterium | reverse complement strand
ATTCCTTCTATACATCCCTCTGATATTGCAGAGGTGATAAATCACTTATCGCCGGATGATAAAATAAAATTATTTTCACTTTTAGATACGGATATAGCCTCAGATGTAATATTAGAAGTAGATGATTATTCACTTGAAATACTGCTGGATGCGTTAACAACAGAAAAGATTTCAGAACTTGCTGCTGTAATGGATGTTGATGATGCTACTGATTTGGTAGAAGAATTACCGATTGAAGAAAGGAATGCTGTTCTTCGTTCATTAAAGAGAAGGGAAAAGATTAAGGAACTTCTAAAACATCCTGAAACATCTGCAGGTGGAAAGATGCGGACAGACATCCTTACTGTGAATGAAAAAGAATCAATCGCATCTGTTCTTAAAAAAATGAGAAAATTTGGCAAAAAAGATTTTAATTATGTATTTGTAGTTGATGATGAAGGTAAATATAAAGGCGCAATTTCTCCCTGGGATGTTCTTATCTCTTCGCCATACAAGAAGGTAAAATCAATTCTTCAGTTTACTCCTACCGTAAATGTTAATGATGACCAGGAGTATGTTGTTAATGTTGTGAAAAAATATGACCTTGTGGAAGTGCCTGTTGTGGATAATAATGGTGTTCTAAAAGGGATAATTACAGTAGATGATATTATGGATGTTATGGAAGAGGAGGCGACGGAAGATATACTAAGAATGGGTGGTGTAAGTGAAGAGGAAGAAGCGTTTACCCCTCCATTTCGTGCTGTTAAGATGAGATTATTATGGCTTTATATCAACCTTGGAACAGCATTTTTGGCTGCAGCAGTCGTAGGCGCCTTTCAAAATACAATAAAATCATTTATAGCCCTGGCTGTATTTATGCCCATAGTTGCTGGTATGGGAGGAAATGCAGGCACACAAACTTTGACAGTGATTGTCCGTTCGCTTGCACTTGGTGAAGTGAAATTAAGGGATGTATGGAGGATGCTTGGAAAAGAATTTCTCATTGGATTTTCAACAGGGGCAGGTGTTGGTATCCTAACTTCAATCATTGCTTATGTATGGAAGGGTAATGTGCTCTTTGGTCTCGTTGTTGGGCTTGCGTTAATTATAAACCATATAATTGCAGGTATAATGGGTGTGATAATACCGCTTACCTTAAAGAAATTTAAAATAGACCCTGCGCATGCATCAAGTATATTTTTAACAACATTTACAGATGTTATAGGATTTTTTGCTTTACTGGGGCTTGCGAAGATAATTCTTAGATGATTAAAAGACTTAAAGGTATTGTAATTGGAAAAATTGAATATCAGGAATCAAGCAAGATATTAAAGGTATATACAAAAGAATATGGGAATATAAGTATTATTGGTAAAGGAGCAAGAAGACAGGGAAGCATATTATCAGCACCCCTTGAAGTCTTTAATTATATCTCATTTGTTATTTACTATAAGTTTGAAAGGGAAATTCAAACTGTAAAAGAGGCAAGCATAATAGAACACTTTGAAAATATTAAATCCTCTCCTGAACTTTATAAAACAGGCACAGCGATGCTGCATATCATTAAACATATAGGAAAAACAGGTGAATATTTCTCTCTGTTATTGAATTCTTTGAGAAAACTAAATGAGGGCAACACAGATATATTCTGGCGTTTTTATGTTTTATCCCTTTCAATTGCTGGATATAAACCTGCTCTGGATAGGTGCAGGCATTGCAAAAGGGAGGTAAAAGAAGGGGGATATTTCGTTATCTCCGAGGGTGGAATTTTATGTAAGGACTGTTATACAAATGGTGGTCTATATTTAGAAAAGGATGAAATTCAACAATTAAGAGCACTACAAAAAGGGAAAATTCTGAAGTTAAACAAAAAAGAAAAAAATCTATTATTGAATTTCGGGCGATACCATCTTGGAGAGTGGGTTTCCCATATCAAATAATGAGTGAATGGATAGATGAGGGAAAGAATAAGGGCTCCCAGCTACCAGCTCACAGCAATACTGGGGTATAGTTGATAGGGTATGGGGTATGGATACAACTAAGAAGTGAGAAGTAAAAAGGATAGTTAAAAGTTGAAGGTTGAAAGTTTAAGGTTAAAAGAAGAATGTAGGAGGGATTTCCTAATCCCGATAAGATAAGAAAGACAGCCGATAGCATTGTCATTGCGAGGAGCGTAGCGACGAAGCAACCTCACAGGTGGGGTGGTGTAATTTTGGAGTGCAGAGGCTTGCCTATTGAATGAGATTGCTTCACGAGACAAATAGCAAGCACGAAAAGTTCGCAATGACACGGTTCTTTCTGTCATTGCGAGGGACGAAGTCCAGTGGAAGCCGAAGGCGTGAGTAAGTGAAACGAACGAACAATCTCACAGGCGGGGTGGAGTCGTTCCCTCTTTATTTCCCTCTCTTGATGTCTACCTGTGCGTGTCCGCACGCAGACAGGGGAGGGATTAAGAAGGGAGGGTGATTTT
>WFRC01000183.1 GCA_015486685.1 Caldifarciminota bacterium | reverse complement strand
AAAAAAATTATAAAAAAATGGTTTACGGCAAATTCCCAAATATTCACCCCATATCGAACTAACCTTTTTTCATATACTCATTTACTCAAATTAGCAGTTCCCCGTCCTTCATAATCTCTTTTCCATCTATTATTAAAGTGGGATTTTTAATAATACCATCCAGATGTAAATCTACCTTGACCTTTCCACCCATAGATGCATTATCGCCAATGGCAATATGCACGGTGCTTTTTACCTTTTCATCCTCCAGAACATTACCAATAATTCGTGCCTTCGGATTTGTTCCTATACCCAATTCTGCATGATTCCTTCCCTTTTTTCCAACAGTGGATATCAACTTTTCAAGTTTCCTCTTATCCTTACCCTTTATATCTACTACAAATCCATCCTTAAATATCAAGGTCAATGGAGAGGATAGAAGTCCAATACCCGCCATAGAACCATCAATCACAACCTTTCCTTCTGTTTTACCTTCCACAGGGGCAATATATGCTTCACCAGCAGGAAGATTGCTGAAATCCCCTTTTTTATGATTTATACCGGTATCTGCCAATCCCTTTCTTCCCGATATCGACATTCTGAGTTCTGTGCCAGCAGGTGATAATATTATGGCTTCCTTACCCTTTGTTAAAATATTCGCAATCCTCTTTGTAATCCTTTCCATTTCCTCATAATCCACATCCAATGTTCGTGAGATTATGTCTCTTGTTATTCCGGGAAGTGTCGCTATTCTGACACCCTTTTGTGAGGCATTTCTTCTTGCATCCGTATGACTCATTGATTTACTTGTAGGGATAAGGGCAACATCTACATTCTTCAATACCTCTGCTACAGCAGATGGTGGCTCAACACCATGCGTTTTTCTTGGTAATATTTCCATATAGATTGCCTCTTTTGCCCATTTCTTTCCCTCCTCAAAAAATGCAAGCCCTATTTCCCTTTGAGGCACATCCGCAATAATCAACAAAGTCTCATTCTTTTTAATGCCCATACAATCCTTTATTGCAGTCCTTATACCTGCATTAAAACCCATTATAACCTCCTTGTTAATAAGTTAGAAGTAGGAACTGAGAAGTGGGAAGTAATAAATCCCAATCCCCAAATCCAAAATCATCTGACAGGATTAACATTATAAATTCCACAAAAAAACAGAGAGCAAAAACCGTAAGAAACGGGAATTGGTAGGCGAAGGCTTTAGCCTGCGAATATCATTCTGATCCCTTCGTTTCTCACTTAAGGTAAATTCCGCAAACTGCCGCAGATGTGAGTGAGTTTAACCTTTCATATTCAATATTCAACCTACTTTTCTAATTCACAATTCACAAGACTGACCCCAATAAATTGTTAATCTTATTATCAAGGTTTTGGGGTTTTGCTTTATGTTTCAGTTTGAACATTTCATCAACCTGTTTATAATCAGGCAGTTTCACCTCAGGGGAATAACCTGCTTTTAATGCCAAAGGTGATAGTATTATTCCCAATATGAATATACTCAATACAGAGAATAAGAGATTATCAGATAGATATATGGGATTGAGTATACCTTTTATCTTCCTCATTCTATCCTCTTCCCCACAAACTCCTTCACCTTCTTTGCTATCTCCACTGCTTCCTTTGCTTCTTCTATTGTAGGTTCATAAAAATCATCAGGATAACGCACCTCTACTCCATATCTATTTAATTTATCAGCCCTTAATTTGTATAAAGTTTCAAATTCAGCATCTGTTTCCTTACATAATTCTGTGAGTTCTGCAATATCGTGGGTTTTTCTGAAGTGCTTATTATATGATATGAGATATGCCTTGAGATATTTTTCTACACACTGCTGCATATGAAAACATACCATATCTGTAGCAGGATTATCCGTCATTAATTCATCGTTTCCTGTTTTATAATCATTATCCGCCTTTTTTATCCAGTTCTTTACAATTTCCTCATTCACAACTCTATCCCCTTCTGGGCTGCGTAATAAGAGATATTCCCTGCATAATCTTTCATTACATTAAAACTTTCTTCATACTTTATTATAACATCATTTGGAATATTCATCTTTGCTAATTTTCTTTTTATTCTATCTGTTATATCCCACTTTTCATTAAAACTCAAATCCTTATCTACAATCACCAGAAAGTCCCAATCACTATCCTCTGAATAATTCCCCTCGGCACGACTCCCAAACAAAATCACCTTCACCAACCCAATTCCTGCTCCCTTCATCTCCCTGTTTATAATCTCCAGAACAGTCTTTTTTATATCTTTCATACTTTTATTATACAAAATTTTTATCCAAAGTCAAGGAAAAAAAATCGGGGTCAGTCTTGTGAATTGTGAATTAGAAAAGTGGTTTGAATGTGAAAGGTTAAAGAATGAGATTGTTTACTTCGCTCAGAATGACAGAACGAAGGATTCAAAATGGCATTCGCAGGCTAAAGCCTTCGCCTACCAATTCCCACAAAAACGATGCTTGCTCGCAATGACAGAACAGGGTTTTTGCGATTAGGATTTAATCTGGATTTGGTGGTATTGGGCTCTGGAATTTAATATACACTATT
>WFRC01000182.1 GCA_015486685.1 Caldifarciminota bacterium | reverse complement strand
TTTTCTTATTATATCAACAAATAATTTTAATGCGTATACAATAATAACAAATGCAATAATTAATAAGATTACATAGTGCTTGTGTGTAATAAATAAGAATAGTTTAACCCCTGGTTCAACAACCATTTTAAGAGGGCTGTGGAATGTTGCGCCAACCCTACCACCACTGAAAATTTTGGTAAGCAAAAATGAGGTTTTTTGAATAGGGTGGAACATAAGTTCCAGAGGGAAAAATACCAACACAGATAGGATATTGAAAAAATCGTGGACAACTGCTGAAGGGAATGCCCTTGCAAATTCAACCTTTCTTGTAATATGTGTAAATGAAACTAATACATTCGTTATAGATGTCCCTATATTTGCTCCCATTATTATCGGAACTGCATTTGGGACATTAATAATACCAGCTGCAACAGAACCTACTACCATTGATGTGGTAGCAGATGATGACTGCACAATGGCTGTAGAAACAATGCCTATGAATAATCCGACAAATGGATTTGATGTAGTTTTTATAAGTGCTTCTGCGAATCCTTTACCAAATCCTTTTAATGAGGCACCCAGAAGTTCAATGCCCAGTAAGAAAAGCCATAAAATAAAAAGAACCTTTAATACATTTAGAGTAATATATAGTACATCTTTACCCTTTTCTGATGACATCTTTTATCCTCATCAGTCGGGTGATATTTGCCCTTTCCATCTCTGATAGTTTCATATATATGTATTTAGATGTCTCTTCTAAGTTTGGAATAAGTATATATTCAAGGGCGTTTACCCTTCTTCTTGTTTTTTCCATCTCCTGAGCCAGAAGTTCAAGCCTTTTCTCCCTTTCAGATAGGTCAATTAATTTTTCGAAAACCTTCTCAATAGAAAGGAGTGCAAGGTCCATTTCAGGACTCGTGGTAGCAAAGCCATAGCAGACTGCTTCACCCTCAACCTTCTTTTTAAATACAGGCACCTTTACATTCATAATATTTTTCACATCCATTTCAAGAGTGAATTTCATCCTGGGCATCAAGAATGCCTCCTCTATATCCATAGTGTCCATAGATGCCCTGACAAATAAAAATCTTTTTATTGCGGAAGAAAGTTCTTTTTCCACTTCTTCCCTCAATTCTTTAATTACTTTCACAAGTTCCTGAATGAATCTCATCAATTCATCCTGTTTATCCCTCAAAAGTTTATGACCTCTTTTTGCAAGGACCAGCCTTTTTTTCAGATGGAGTAGTTCCATCCTTGTAGCATTTACATTAAGCAGCATATATCCCTCCGTGTTTCCGTTAAGCGTGAGCCATAAGAAGTAAAACAATTCATTTTACAAATATTTTCGTTAATCGTAAATCGTAATTCGTTAATTGTAAAAACAACAGAATCATAGGAAGCATACACTTTATTTTATTACCTCTCACGCTTAACGCCTTACGCCTCACGGTTTTTATCGTAGTATTTTTCAATATACGCATCTCTTATTCTCTTTAATTCTTTTTTCGGGAACATACTCAATAACTTCCATCCGAGGTTAAGGGTCTCTTCAACACTTCTATCTTCATCTTCTCCTTGCGATATATATTCTTTTTCAAATCTATCTGCAAATTTAAGATACAGTTTATCCATATCTGAGAGCGCCGCTTCTCCAAGAATTTCCGATAATTCCTCTGCCTCTTTTCCTCTCGCATACCCGGCATATAATTGGTTGTATAAATCTGCATGGTCTTCTCTTGTCTTGCCTTTTCCAATTCCTTTATCTTTCAATCTTGAAAGGGATGGCAAAACATCAATGGGTGGTGAGATCTTTTTTCTATGTAATGCTCTGGAAAATATGATCTGGCCCTCAGTGATATATCCTGTTAAATCCGGAATAGGATGGGTTTTATCATCCTCTGGCATAGTCAATACAGGGATTAAGGTAATTGAACCCTTTTTTCCTTTTATCCTGCCTGCCCTCTCGTAGATTGTAGAGAGGTCTGTATAAAGGTATCCAGGATATCCCCTTCTACCAGGTACTTCTTTTCTTGCGGCAGAAATTTCCCTTAAAGCCTCGCAATAATTTGTCATATCTGTAAGAATAACAAGCACATGCATTTCTCTTTCAAATGCAAGATATTCAGCGGCTGTCAAAGTTGTTCTTGGTGTAGCGATTCTTTCAATAGCCGGGTCATCAGCAAGGTTCAGGAAAAGCACTGTTTTGCTTATTGCACCTGTTTTTTTGAAATCCCGTATAAAAAAATCTGCCTCTTCAAATGTAATACCCATTGCTCCGAAGACCACTGCAAACTTTTCCTCTTTCCCCAGAACCTTCGCCTGTCTTGCGACCTGCGCGGCAAGTTTATTGTGAGGAAGTCCTGAACCTGAAAAAAATGGCAGTTTTTGCCCCCTAACAAGGGGATTTAACCCATCTATCGTAGATATTCCTGTTTGAATAAACTCATTGGGATAATCTCTTGCATAAGGATTGATAGGTGCACCATTTATATCTGCCATCTTTTCAGGAATTATCTCGGGTCCTCCATCTATAGGGCTTCCCAACCCATCAAATACACGACCCAATATATCAGGAGAGAGCCCAAATTCAATACCCTTTCCTAAAAATCTTACCTTTGTTTTTGGAATATCAATGCCTTGAGTGCCTTCAAAAACTTGAATTAATGCCTTATCTTGATTGACTTCAAGCACCTGACCCTTTCTAAAAGTTCCGTCTGGTAATTCTATGTCTGCAAGTTCCCCATAATGAGCATCTTCCACGCTTTCAACCAAAAGTAAAGGGCCTGATATATCTGCAACACTCTGATATTCTTTAATCATCCTACCTCCTTTATCTCGTTTATTTCGTT
>WFRC01000181.1 GCA_015486685.1 Caldifarciminota bacterium | reverse complement strand
CCGTCCCCATTGACTGGATTAAAAGAATATGCAGAGTATATGCAAAAAAACCAGATAAAAAAGGAGATTTCATATGTTGCCTAAAAAAAGTCTTGACAAAACCTAACGTCCCCATTGACCCATTATCTGGTGATTTTTCCTGCGATGGCAGAAGCAGCAGCAACAGCAGGGGAAACAAGGTATGTATCTCCTTTCCCCTGTTTACCCGGATAGTTTCTATTTGCTGTGGATAATTGCACCTCTCCTTCCCCTGTCATTCCAATGTGTCCCTCTGCACACCCACCGCAACTGGCGTTTGCAATAATTGCACCTGCCTCAAATAAATCCTGTAATATACCTGAAAATAACAGTTTCCCATATACCTTTTTTGTTGCAGGCACAATTCTGAGCATAACATCGGGATGCACCTTTTTCCCTTTTAATATATCTGCCGCAACCTTTATATCTTCAAAAGTTCCATTTGTGCAGGAACCAATGAATACAGAGTCAATGGGTTTACCTTCTACCTCTGAGATGTTATGGACATTATGGGGGTATGGAGGGACGGCAATCTGTGGCTCAATTCCTGAAATATCCACAGTGAGTTCATCTATATATTTTGCATCTGCATCGGGTTTTATGTCGGAATTCGGGAAAAAGCCTGCAATGCCTCCCATTTCCGTTACCATACTTGCTATGGTAATCCTGCCGCTTAAATCCATTTTTTTCACCACATCTCCATTAAATTCAATTGCCTTACCCAGTGCAAATTTTGTTCCTGTATGCTTTAATATATATAAAACAATATCCTTTGGGGTAATAGGGAATTTGTAATCGCCCTTCAGATTTATTTTTACTGTGGATGGCACCTCAAAATATGTCTTTCCTGTTCGGAATATAAATGTAATATCCACATCTCCCATTCCCTGGCCAAATACTGTCATAGCAGAAAGTATGTTGTAATGACTGTCTGTTCCCACTGCTGTCATCCCGGGTTTTACAATCCCTTCTTCCATCAGGATATGTGAGCCAATCCCTGAATCTACATCATATACCTTGATATGGTGTTTTTTCGCAAATCTTCTGCATATCATTTGATTGTTTGCATATTTTATTGTCTTTGCCGGTGCTACCAAATCAAATGTGAAGAAGATTTTTTCAGGGTCAAATACAGGTGCATCTTCAAATTCCTGCTCATAATTTTTTACCACATTTGGACCTCCAAAGTCCCTTGCAGTGGCTATATCTATATTTACCCATAAAACCTTGCCTGGCTCCACTGGTTCATCGGTATGTGCGGATATTATCTTCTCTATAACCGTTTTACCCATTCAACCTCTCCTTTATTGCATTTGCCACATCAAGCGTGCTGGAATTTCCGCCCAAATCATAAGTTTTTACCTTCCCTTCTAAGATTATCTCAGCCACTGCCTTATCAATCCTTTCCGCCTTTTCCTTTTCACCCAGCCAATTTAACATCAATTTTACAGCAAGTATTATTGCAATGGGATTTACCTTATACTGACCTGCATATTTTGGGGCAGAACCGTGGGTGGGTTCAAATAAGGCATATTTATCTCCAATATTTCCTGATGAGGCAAAACCTAAACCCCCAATAAGTTGTGAGGATAGGTCTGAAATAATATCCCCAAATAGGTTTTCTGCAACAAGCACATCGTATTTTTCAGGGTTTTTTACAAGCCACATTGCCATTGCGTCAATATTTGCCTCCTTTGGTTCAATCTCCGGATATTCCTTTGCCATCTCTCTGAATATATCCAACATCAATCCACCAGTTTTTCTCAAAACATTGGGTTTTTCCACGAGTGTAACAGATTTTCTATTATTAGTTTTTGCATATTCAAATGCTGCTCTTACAATCCTTTCGCACCCTTTTTTTGTCATAATTCTTGTAGAAACAGCAATTTCATCATCAGGGACATCCTTAAATCTTTCCATTTTCTTGCTGTGCTTCAGAAATGACGCCTTTATATCCTGTGGGAGAGGCCAGAATTCTACACCTGCATAAGAACCCTCTGTATTTTCCCTGAATATTACCAAATCAATATTGTCCCTGTAATTCAATGGATTGCCCTTATATGCCTTTGCAGGTCTGAGATTTACATATAAATCAAATATCTGTCTGAGGTTTACAATTGGGCTAAAATATGTATATCCCTTGTTTTGCAATTCTGGTGCAAGTTCTCTCATCGCATCTTCCTGTGGCTTTGATGTAATTGCACCGAACAATGCACAATCTGTGTTTTCCATTGTCTCGATAGTCCTATCAGGTAGGGGATTCCCCTCTTTCTTCCAGAATTCCCATCCCACATCGCAATAGATATATTCTGCATCAAGCTTTATCCCTTCAAGTACAATCATTGCTGCATCCATTACATCCTTACCAATGCCATCACCCGGTAAAACAGCAATTTTATATTTAGACATAATGCCTCCTTTGTTAATAAGTTAGAAGTAAGAACTGAGAAGTGGGAAGTAAAATCCCAACCCCCCAACCCCCAAAATTATTTGACAGGATAAACAGGATAAAAACTCAAATCCCATCAATAACAAAGAACATAAACCATAAAAGGTGTCATTGCGAGCCTGCCAGAGGCAGGCGTGGAAGTCGCAGACGTGAGCGAGTGAAGCGAGCGAACAATCTCATCTGTTTTTCGTTTATTTCGTTCATTTCGTTGATGGAGTTTATTCTTTTTTTACATTTTACGCTTTACGCCTTACGCCTCACGAGTTTTATCATTTTGCATTTTTCAATCTTCATTTTCCTATCGCCTGCTTTGCCGTTGGTTAATCTTTTCTCCTTCCTTAATGCATAAATTTTCAAAAAAATCAAGAAATTTTTAGGGCTAAAGGTAATTAAAGATGCACATCAAAATCAAGGGCTGCTCCTACATAATTTAAGAGTGTTTCTCATTTTCTGCTGTTTTTCTGATATGTTCAATTAGACCACCGTCTTTGAGGATTTCCATTACCTTTTCAGGATAAGGTGAGAATTTGAATATTCCCTTTTTTGTGTGGATTTCTCCTTTCCCGATATCTATTCCAATCTTCTCTCCATCTTCAATGGCATCCACTGCCTCAGGTGAAGTAATGGCGAATAACCCCTGATTTATTGCATTCCTGAAGTATATACGCGAAAATGATTTTGATATCACAGCCTTCACCCCTGCATATTTGAGTGATGTGGCTGCCTGCTCTCGGGATGAGCCCATTCCAAAATTTTTTCCTGCTACCACAATATCTCCTTCCTTCACATTCTTCGCAAATGTTGGGTCTAAATCCTCCATTGCATGTTTTGCCATCTCTTCAGGAGAAAGGATTTGATATGTGTATTTTCCCGGATAGATGACGTCTGTATTTATATCATCCCCAAATTTCCATACCTTCCCCTTTATAATCACGAATACCTCCTTTGATAGATAATGCGGAATGCGGAATTCAGAATACGGAAGTATCTCATGCCAGATTTTCCCAATATTCCACCATTCCAATGCTCCATTATTCCTTCCTTTATCGGGGTTGGGAAGCCCCTCCTACAATTTCTCTCGGATCTGTTATAACTCCTTTTATTGCTGATGCGGCAACTGTAGCAGGGGAAGCAAGATAGATAAAACTCTCAGGATTTCCCATTCTTCCTTTGAAGTTTCTGTTTGCTGTGGACAGACAGGTTTCTCCATCTGCAAGTATGCCTTCATGTGCACCAAGACAGGGACCACATCCGGAGTTTAATATAATCGCACCTGCATCAATCAGGATATTTATAATGCCTTTGTTTATTGCTTCCCTGTAAACACTCCACGAGGCAGGAAGCACAAGCAATCGGACATCCGGATGGATTTTCTTTCCTTTCAGAATTTTTGCTGCTATTTCTAAATCTTCCAATCTGCCATTTGTGCAGGTTCCAATCAGTCCTTGATGAAATTTTATGCCCTGAACATCCTGAACAGGTGCAGTATTATCAACTGTATGGGGTTTTGCAATCATCGGAGGAATTTCATTGGCATCAATTTGAATAATGTTTTCGTATTTTGCATCTTTATCAGCAAATACAGGTTCATAATCTTCAGCGCCTGCTTCTTTTAGCCATTTATAGGTTTTTGTATCAGAGGCAATATAACCATTTTTTGCACCCATTTCTGCTGCCATATTTGAAAGCACCATTCTGGATGATTGAGAAAGATGGGAAATTGTCTCGCCAGTAAATTCAACACTTTTGTATAAGGCGCCATCTGCACCAATTTTTCCAATGATGTACAGGGCGAGGTCTTTTGCGTATACACCTTCTTTTAATTTGCCATTTACCTGGATTTTGATGGTTTCAGGCACCTTCAACCAGATTTCACCTGTTGCCCAGATTGCTGCCACCTCACTCCTGCCAATACCTGCTGAAAATACACCAAAGGCACCGTAGGTGGTTGTATGGGAATCTGCCCCTAATATCAAGGTGCCGGGTTTTGCATATCCCTTTTCCGAAACAACCTGGTGGCAAATTCCACCCTGTGTATTTATATCGTAAAAATTCTTTATGCCCTGCTCTTTTACAAAATTGCGGATGGCACGGTGATTATTTGCATATTTTGATGTTGCCGGGGGCACAGTGTGGTCAAGGACAATCACAATCCTATCTGGATATTTTATCTTATCATAGCCTGTTTTTTTGAATTTCTGAATGATGGCAGAAGAATTATCGTGGGACATTACAATATCAGGAGAAACAACTACAATATCACCTGCTGATACATCTTTACCTGCCTTTTTCCCCAGTATTTTTTCAGCAAATGTGAGATTAGTCATAAACTTTCAACTTTATATTTTTCTACCAAGGTTCAGAAAATATAGACATTGCAATCATTGCAACCGCATCTAATCAATTAAACATATTTTTGCTCAATTGTCGCCATTACCTTACCTGGAAATGGGCTGTGTTTGCAACATATTCTGCATTTATAAAGCCCTTTATATCTCCTGTAATATTTCCTTCTCCACCTGGAATTTGAGAGGGACCATTCTCTGCAAATACATTGATAAAAATAATGTCATTTGTATCGCTCAACATCCTTCCGGGAATAACCAGAGTATTTGTATCTCCCAATGTATATGTTGTATCATCTATGTTGTTCGATGTATGATGGATAGTCACTTTATACCAATTAGCGTTAACAGAAGATTCCCATTGTAATGTAACATCATTATTAGCGGACAATACCGTATCATTTGGCGGAGATGTAATGTCAAAATTACCGGGAACAATTACACTTACACTCCCGGTGCCTTCATCTGTTGTTATATTTATGTTATATGTCGCTCCTGCACTTATCTGTATATCAGAAGTCAACATAACATTCCAGCCATCAAAATTAACATCTAATGGATTACCATTCACATTCCCCGATACTGTAGAAACCATAGGCGTTGAAACAAGTTGAATATCAATATGGTTCCAGGGGTTTACTGTGCCTGTCACAAAAATGGTGGTTGTATTTCTTGCACATCCAATCATTACTAAAACAATTGTTAGAACTAAAAATTTACGCATATTACCTCCTTTTTGGTTAAATAATAAAATTTATGCAAAAGTCAAGAATTTTTTAACCCATTTTTTTCAAAAAAAATAAAAAAACTCTTGACAAAAATGTTAAAAATCTTATATTTAAGTTTAAAGAAACAAAAAAGGAGGTTAAGATGAAACATTTTGTTTTCTTCTCAATTTTAATCTTTGGGGTAGTTTCTTTGGGTGCAACAAATTTGCAAAAGAAGACATTACCTATCAACTATGCACCACAATTTTTTACCTCAGGGATTTCAGCAAAAGGCAACCAGGGTGACACCATCTACTACGACAACGGAGATTTAGACGCATATTACAACACTACAGGCTGGTATGCAGTAATTTTTTACACCTTTGGACCCTGCTCATTAATGGGTGCTTATGTTTCCTTTCTGGGTGCTCCCACAGAACCCTGTACACTCTATGCGATTGATTTCAAACAGGATAATCCGGAGAGTATGCAGGTCAAAGATATGGTACCATTTACTCCTACAGGATATCCTGATTGGACATATGTGCCATTGAATGCGCCGTGGGCAGATACAAACCATTTTGCTCTTGCAGTTGCTATTCCACCGACATTGCCAGTAATTGACAACCAGCCCAATCATCCTGACCCTATTTGGGGAATTGGTTCAAGTATATGGTTTGACCCATCGACAGGTAACTCGGCTGGCCTTGATGGCAATCTTCTCCTGCGTGCAGCAATAAACCTTGAGAGCGGGCATGATATATCAGCAAACAGTCTTATGGATAGGGAAGGTATCTTCATTTATGCAGGAGATACACTTTATCCAAAGGGCACAATATTAAATAGGGGGGAAAATGATGAGAGCAATGTGGATGTGGCACTTACTGTATACAATGGAGCAGATACCGTTTACTCAGATACAGTAACTGACCCTTCTATTCTTGTTGACAGTATAGATACCGTGAATTTTGTGACTTTTACAGATACTGCAATAGAAAATTATACTGCATCGTTAAAATATCTTGGTAGTGATTATTTACCCCATAATGATGAAATGTCTGTGGATTTGAATGTTGTAAACTATCCTGGAGAACTTTACTATGATGATGGTTCAGTGGATGATATCCATGTCAGGGATGCAGGTAATGCCTGGGCAGTCAAATTTGTGCCCCCACATTATCCAGTTGTATTAGATACTGTAAAAATTTATCTTTCAAATTATGGAGGGAGCGGGGATAGAAATGACGCATATTTTGGTATCTATGATGATGATGGAATAAATGGCTTACCAGGCACCCCATTATTATTTGATAGTTTAATAAACAGGGCAGTTTATAATAACTGGAATGTTATAGGGATAAAAAAAGAAGGTATTAGAATAGATTCAGGTGCATTCTATGTAGTTTATCAACAATATGGAGATTATCCTGATGCACCTGCAATGGCATTTAATGAAACGCCTCCTATCTCTCATAATACATACTATTTTGATGGGACAAACTGGGAATTATGGAATAAAACAGAGGAAGAAGCAATGCTCAGAGTAGACGTCTCAAAGGTTTATAATAATGATGTAGGCATCTATTCGATTGAAACCCCTACGAAATATTCTCCGGCAGATACTGTAATACCTATAATTACTGTAAGGAATTATGGCACAAATACAGCAAATTTTGATGCTATATGCACAATAGATACATCAGGTGTTGTTGTTTATTCGGATACTATCCCCATAACAGGACTTTCTTATAACGGTATGAAACAGATTGGTTTCTCTGGATGGTTCCCTGCTGCAATATCGGGACAGGTATATAATATCTCATTTAATCTCGATATGACAGGGGATGAAGATGTGTCAAACAACATTTCAACATTTACTACAACTATTATATCCAATATGGATTATCTCGTTTGGGACCCTGACCCAAATCATTCAAGCGGACCTGTGGTAGACAGCATATTAAGATTGAAAGGATATAATGGGATATATCTTACAGACCTTACAGAGGTAGAGAGTGTAATACAGGAGTTCAAGTCTTTATTCATATTTTTAGGGCAATATCCCAAGAAATATTTTGTAAGCACCTCTGGCAAAGAAGCAGGCATCATCAGTAATTATTTAAGCATAGGAGGAAATCTCTATCTTGAAGGTGGTGATGTGTGGTTTTATGACCCTGCACATAGTGGATTTAATTTCAACCCATACTTTGGAATTATTGCGGTAAACGATGGGAGTAGTGGAGGGATTCCCCAAACAGTTGGAATCTTCGGCGCTTTGAGTGAAGGTATGAACTTCACTTATTCAGGTGAGACAAACTGGACAGATTTTGTAAAAACAGATGTCTCAATAACTCCCCAGGCAACTATGGCATTCACTGATGGTGCAGGTGATACTATCGGATTTTATAGAGATGCAGGTACCTACAAAACTTGGGGATATACAGCTGAGTTTAGCGGATTGGATGATGGAACCTCACCATCAACAAAATCCGAACTTCTTGATACAATAATGCATTTCTTTGGTTTTACAAAAAGTTTTGCAAGACCGAATAATATGGTGTTAAACATACATCCTTTTAAAATTGTGCCAAATCCATTCTTATCAAATACTGGAATAATGTTCTCTACTATAAAGAAAGAAAATGTGCGTATAAAGATTTATGACATATCTGGTAGATGTGTGAATACACTTTTGAATAAATCCTTAAAAAAAGGGAATTATGTAATACACTGGAATGGAAAAGATTATAAAAATAGAGAACTTTCCGCTGGGGTATACTTCACACTGATAAAAACAGGTAATAATGTGAGATCTCTTAAACTTATAAAATTAAGATAGGAGGTGAAAGATGAGAAAAGCATTTTTAATAATCATTCTTGGTGTTCTGGGATTAAGCGCAAATATCACAATACCAAAAGAGAACGCTATCTCCTCACAAATGAGGGAAGAATTGAGAAAATTGGAATTAAGTAAAGGCTCAGTTCCACTGGATACCATATTTTTTGATGATTTTGAGGCAGGTACTCTCTGGTCATCAAGGGATATGTGGAGAAATCCTTCAAGGTGGCACACTGACAGTTTACT